>WRAG01000006.1 GCA_009780345.1 Oscillospiraceae bacterium | reverse complement strand
TGATAAAACTTTGCCGTCAAAGTTTTTCGGGGTTTGTTAAGGGTGTTCGACAACACCCTTGACGGTCTTATGCCCTAGGGCATTACCCTAAAAGGTTTTAAATCACGCGCCGCGCCGGGCGCAAAACGGTCTTAGGGCAAAGCCCTACCCCAATCGCTTCTCTATCTCCAACATCTCATTCAATTTCGCGGGGATATCAATTTTCTGCGGACATTTCGGAACGCACGCGCCGCATGCGGTACACAAATCCGCGCTTTTTTTGTTCTCTCTCGCATGTCCCATAAACCACTTGAATCGGGTTTCGTTTTCATACCTAACATATGTATTATAATCCCTAAACGCCGCGGCAATATCAACGCCGACCGGGCAAGGCATACAGTACTTACAGTCGGTACAGCCGACCGCTTGCGTGTCATCCACCATTTGTTTAACGCGTTTTAGCGTTTCGTCCTCTTCCGGCGTTATGGGCTTTAAATCGGTGAGGTTATTGATGTTGTCAGCGAGTTGCTCCATATCGCTCATGCCGCTCAACACAACTTTAACGTTCGGCAATGAGGCAAGCCATCGCACCGCGTATGACGCGATTGTCGCGTTCGGGTTCATATCTTCGAATAATTTAGCGATCGTCGGATTATACGACGCCAGGTTGCCGCCTTTAAGCGGCTCCATCACAATCGTAGGAATTCCTTTTTCGGAAAGGATATTATACCCTTCGATTCCCTGCTGAAAATCGGTATCAACGTAGTTTAGCTGAATCATGCAAAAATCCCAGTCGTACATATCGACGGATTCTTTGAACACTTCAAGATTATCGTGAAACGAAAATCCGATATATTTGATTTTCCCGTCTTTTTTGAATTGCTCTAATTTTTCTAAAATTTTGAATTTTTCAATTGCGTCAAATTGGACTTTCCCGATTCCGTGGAGTAAATAGAAATCAATATAATCGGTTTGAAGCTTCGAGAGTTGCGTCTCAAGAATTTTTGCTACGTCGGAATCTTCCTTAACTTCACCAATCGGAAGCTTTGTGGCGATCAACAAATCCTCGCGGGGATACTTTTTCAAAAGTTTGCCGAGCGCCGTTTCACTATGCCCTTCGTGATACATAAACGCGGTGTCGAAATAATTCACTCCGTTTTGAATCGCGAAATCAAGTAGTTTTTCGGTCTCTTCCATGTTTATGTCGCCGTAATTATCATTATTCGTAGGAAATCTCATGCAGCCGAATCCCAACAGCGGCACCGAAATTCCTAATTTATCCAGCTTTCTTCTATCAACCATAATAATTGTCCTCCAAGTAAAAACATATGCGATAAGTATAGCACAAATCCTAATATTTGTAAACTAGTTATTGAAAAAAAAGTTTATTTGTGGTATCCTAAGTACGATGAGGTGAAAATATGATATTCAAAAAGTTTCCGTGGTGGATACCCGCGCTTATTTTAGGATTTTTTCTTATAATGTTCAGCCAAACTTTTTTGCCAGTTTTGGAGACAATCGTCGGCTGGATAGTAAGGCTGTTTTCCATGCTTGTGCCGTTTTTTATCGGTGGGATAATCGCGTATCTCTTATATCCGCCCTGCAAAAAAGTTGAAGAGTTATATTCCCGCGTGAAAGTCAAATTTATTAAAAAGCGGGCGCGGGGTTTCGCGGTGATTACCGTGTATCTCGCGGTAATTGGACTTATCGCGCTTGTCGTACGAATTGTTTCCCCCGCGATTTATCAAAGTATTGAAGATTTAATAACTCGCTGGCCCGCGATGTATGAGCAGTTTATAGAATTTTTGAATCGCTTTGATTTTTTAGACACATATGATATTACGCAAAACTTTTCAGCTGAAAACATTATGAACATGCTGAATTTGGAAAATATTCTCGTCTTTACACAAGGCGTTTTAAGCTTTTCGTTGGCAGTTCTGTCGATGTTTATCGGGATTGTGGTGTCGATATATATTCTGCTTGATCGCGATTCGCTGTATGGGCTTATTCACAGGTCTGCGCACCTTTATATCAAGCCGAAATTCCTAAATCCGGTGGTAAAATACACACGGAAGATCAATGAGTTTTTGCACAAGTATATTTATTGTCAGTTGCTTGACTCGCTTATTTTGGGAACTTTGTCATTTATTGGACTTTCGATTATTGGGGTACGTTACGCGCTTATTTCCGCGCTACTTTTGGGGCTGTTTAACATTATACCGTACTTCGGCTCGATTATCGCGACGGCAATCGCGATTCTGCTGGCGCTTATGGCGGACGGTACCACCGTGGCGCTTGCGACAGGTATTTTTCTGCTTATTCTTCAGCAAGTTGACGCGAATATTATACAGCCGAGGCTCGCGAGTAATTCGCTTAACCTTCGTCCGTTCTGGATTATCCTTGCAATTCTGATCGGCGGCGGATTTTTCGGGATTTGGGGAATGTTTCTCGCGCCGCCGCTTGCCGCGGTAATTAAGATTATTGTGAAAGATATATTGGCGAACAGAGAGAAGCGATTGGACAAATCTTCAGGAGAGACAACCCATGAATGAAACGATTGAGAGAAGTTACGCGAAACTTAATTTGGCGCTTGACGTTTTGTGTCGCCGCGAGGACGGGTATCACGAACTTTCGATGATTATGCAAGCCATTGATCTTTGTGATATTGTGACTGTGCGCAAAAGGTTGACGGCTGACATTTTGATATCTTGCGACAAGCCGTATATTCCGACCGATGAGAGAAATATTGCTTACAAAGCGGCGAAGGCGTTTATGAACGAACTTGGTGAGTCGTTTGGAGTTGATATTGATATTCAAAAAAACATTCCGGTCGGTGGCGGGCTCGCGGGTGGAAGCGCAAATGCCGCAAGCGTTTTGCTTGGCTTAAATAAACTTGCGAATCTTCCGTTTGATCATCAAAAATTGTCGGAAATCGGCAAAAATGTCGGCGCGGACGTTCCGTTTTGTATGGCGGCGCAGTTGGCAGAGGGGAAATATTGCGCGCTTGCCGAGGGAATCGGCGAGGTGTTAACGCCGATTTCGCCGCTCTGCGACGTGATTTACGTGCTTGTGAAACCGAAATTTTCGGTTTCGACGAAATGGGTGTACGGACATTTGGACGTTTCCAAAATTTCGAAGCGGCCTGATATCAAGCAGGTAATTGCGGGGGTTGAAGCTTGCGATATCGCGCAAATCGCGAAAAATACCGCGAATGTTTTGGAAGGCGTGACGATCGGGCGGTATCCTTTGATTGAAAAATTGAAAAACGATATGAGAAGCAACGGCGCGCGTTTGAGCCTAATGAGCGGAAGCGGCTCGACCGTGTTTGGCGTGTTTGACGATAAACGTAAAGCGTATAAGGCGTTCGAGCATTTTGAGAAGACGCAGGGATTTGTGTTTATTCGAGAAAGTAAAAATGCTTGCTTGCAAGGGAATTTTTGCGCCGACAGCCGGGTAGATACCCCGCGGTTTACCGCGGAATGCGTGCCCTAAGGCACGCGGGTCCAGGGCTGGCAGAACCGTCAAAATCTGGCTGTGGCATCAAAATTTCACACTAAAGGTATCCTTCGGTTTAGCCAAATCGAAGATTTGGAACCTCAGTATAATTTTGCTAATGCCACGTCCTTGATGACTTCCCAAGAAAACGAGCCGATTGTTGGCGATGCTTGATTGGTTAAAGTCTACCGTGCCCTGGGGTATATACCCGTCATTTGCTGATTTGTTGATATAAATATACTAAATACTAAAAACGGTGATACTTTATGCTCTTTCTAAAAGCCTTGCGCGATATGAAAAAATCAATATTCGCCACCGTTACCATTGTTGTTATCATCACTTTGGGTGTTGCGATGTGGACCGGATTTGACGCGATTACCAAAAATATGGATAGAATTGTCGGCGATTTTTACAGCGAACACAATATGCCGCACCTGTTTGTAAGCGGCATGAATTTAACGCAGCGGGATATTCGCGAATTTTCTCGTCTTGACGGCGTTCGATACATAGACGGCAGAAATTTTTTGGAGTTCTACGTTCCCGCGTTGGACGATGCGCTTTTGCGGGTGACGGCGATTGATATAAATTCTAACGTCAACATTCCGCTTATAAATTCGGGAAATCTTATCCGTTCGGGCGACGCGCGGCAAATTATGTTGAATCAGCAGTTCCTTGAGGCGAATGATTTGTCAATTGGCGATGAAATTCGCTTGCGGCGCGGCGATGAATTTTTCACATATATTATCGCCGCGGGTATGCAAACGCCGGATAGAATATTCGATGTCATGGACGCGACAAGCTTTCTGCCCGATCACTCATTGTTCGGTTATGCTATATTGGACTCGTCTGCTATTGTTGATATGCTTTACGGCGGGCAGAGGTACATCTATAACCAAATATTTATCGTGCTGGAAGATACGTGTTATCTTGATTTTGTGCGCGATGAAATACGGAGCAGTCTTGGCACGCGATTGGCGAGCGTACAATCACGCTCGGAGCATTTGTCGGCGCAAATGGTTGATCAGCAGGTGGAATCCATGAGCGGAATGATTGGATTGTTTCCGCTGATGTTTTTTACCATCGCCGCGATGATAGCGTTTACGAGCCTTAAACGCCTCGTGGAAAAGGAACGTACAATTATCGGAACCATGAAAGCGATAGGAATCGGAAAGTATAAGATAATTTTTCATTATACGTCTTATGGAATTATATACAGCGTGCTTGGCGCGGCGTTCGGGGTGTTACTCAGCAATATTATACCGTCGCTTTTGTTTACGGTTATGGACGATTTTTTCAATCTCCCGCCGTATGAATTGCTGTACGATACGAATATGGTTATTATCGCGGCGAGTACGGCGGTTGCGGTTGGAACTTTGTCGGCGTTTTTGGCGTGTAAAAGTACGCTGAAGCTCTCGCCCGCGGTGTGTATGCGCCCGAAGGCGTCAAAGCCGGGGAAGCGGATACTTTTGGAGCGGGTTACTTTCGTGTGGAACCGAATCGGGTTTATTCAAAAAGTTGTAATCCGCAATATGTTGCGTAACAAAGATCGGTTTATTATGAGTACTTTTGGTATCATGTGCAGCGCGGCGCTGCTTTTTATGGCGTTTGCCATGTCAAGCAGTATCGATCATTTGATGGACAGCGCGTTTGACGCGACGAATCGGTTTGATGTGCAAATTCACCTAAATCCCGGAACTTCGAGCGGGCAAGCGAATCGAATGGAGATATTGCCGTATTTTTACGAGACCGAACTGCTTATGGAGCAGTCTGTGAGAGCGACGGGCAACAGCGCGGACGAGCGAACGGTTACGCTAACGGTTGTTCCGGACGATTTAAGTTTGATGGTTCTGTACGACGAGCAACTGACAACCGAACCGCTGCCTCGATACGGCGTAATTGTTAGCGAAATACTGGCGGAGCAGTTGGGCGTTGACGTTGGTGATTGGATCAACATCGCGTTTACCGGCAGACGTGACACGGTTGATATGCAGGTTGAAAAGTTGATTTTCTCAAGTTTCGGGCAGGGGGTTTACGCGACGCAAACTGCGTGGCGTGCTGCGGGGCAAGGATTTGTCGCGACAAGCGTGATTGCGTCGCTGTTTCCCGGTGTTGAAAACGAATGGCTAAGCAACCGGCTGGACGATCGGTATGATTTCGTGTCAAACGTAGTGTTTCAAAGCGATTTGCGCGCGATGATGGACGATAGTATAGAGTCATCGTATGTTTCGATTTACATATTGATGTTATTGTCGGGACTTTTGGCGTTTATCGTGCTTTTCAACCTTGGAACGCTGAATTTCTACGAGCGGGAGCGGGAGATTGCGACGCTTAAAGTTTTGGGTTTTTACAAACGAGAGATCAACGTGCTTGCTTTTGCGGAGAATTATTTGTTTTGTATTGTCGGAATCGTACTTGGACTAATATTCGGGCGGATTGGCTCGGGATTTTTGGTCGCGGAAAGTCAGAGCGACGCTTTGGCGTTTGAACTTTACACTAATTTCGCGAACTATATTTATCCTGTCATCGGCGTGTTTCTTTTCGCTTGGCTGACGAATAAGTTTTTGGGCAGGTATGTTAAAAAGCTAAACATGATCGAAGTGTTGAAGTAAAGGGGAAATTGATTTGAAAATCAAGAGAAGATTTTGGATGATTGTACTGATTCTGCTCATCGCGCTGTTCGCCGTTTTTGTATGCGCGTGCGGGGGAGGGGATGCGGAAGTTTCGTATATTCCGAACGATGTGAACGACTCGGATTCGAATTATAACAATATTGAACCTCAAATTCCGACGTATGACGAAATTGAGGTTCTGATTTTGATGTATCACGATATTCGCGCGTATGAGGTGGCGGGAAATCCTGAGATCGTCTCAACATATGCCTTTCGCCGGCAACTTGAAACGTTACGCAACAGAGGATATGAAGTTATTACGTTTGACGATTTGATTGCTTTTGTGGATTATGGCAAAGATTTGCCGCGACGGTCGGTTGTTATAACTTTCGACGACGGACATCGGAGCAATTTAGAATTGGCGGCGCCGATTTTGAAGGAGTTCGGAATGTCTGCCACCATAAGTCTTATAGGTATTCAAATGGGAAAATCTACATACAGAGATACATATGTTCGGGCGATACCGCATTTTGATTTTTACGAAGCGTTACCGTGGACAGAGAGCGGAGTGATTCAAATCGGGCATCATTCGTATGATATGCATTGGGTAGATTGGATTGAGGGAACCTGGAGCGGCGCCGATCCGACAATTCCTTTTCGCCGCGGCGTTTTGCAACGCGCAGGCGAGTCTGACGCCGAGTGGCGCGCGGCGTTTGTTCGGGATTTCGAGTTGCTTCGAGATATGATATACGAGAATTTGGGCATAAATGTCAATGTTTACGTTTATCCTTACGGGCTTTTCAATGCGGCGACGGAGGAGATGTTACGGGAATTGGGGGTTCGAGTGACGTTGACCACAAATCCCGGTATAAATGTGGTGGAACACGGAAATCCCGACAGTTTGTTCGCGCTTCATCGGTTTAATATGGACGATGATATGGTTGGCGAGCGGCTAATTAGGTTTTTGGACGGTGTTTGGCGTTGATTCTCAAATTTATTGACATTTTTACAGATATTTTGATATAATACAATACGATGTAATGAAAATTTAAATTATAGGAGGAGCTTAAAATGGAAGAATTTAAAATGAAATCGCAAAATCATCCGAAAAAAGTGAAAAAAATTATTTCAACAAGCATTATCGGAATTATTGCTCTTGTTTTGTTATTCAATGCTTTCAGAATCGTACCGGCGGGGCATACGGGAGTCAGACTTACAATGGGAAGGGTTACGGGCACAACGAATGAAGGGCTTGTACTTCAAGTGCCGTTTGTTCAAAGTATTGTGATAATGGATAATCGAATTACCGATCTTACGTTCAGAACCGAGGCGGTAACAGGAGATCTGCAAGCCGTAACCATGACATATACGGTGAATTATTTCTTGAACCCCGATATGTCGGGTGAAATTTTCAGAACGATCGGCGTAGGGTTCGAATCTGTAATTGTAAGACCGACGGTTGAAGAAATCGTAAAGGATATTACGGCGAGGTACACGATAGAAGAGTTGATTACCGAAAGAGCCAGAGTGAGCGCGGATATAACATCAAGCTTGCAAAGTGCGCTTGGTCAGCGGGGATTAACTTTCGAAAGATTTAATATTGTTGACTTTTCGTTTTCGGAAGAGTTCAGCAACGCTATTGAAGCTGTAAGAGTTGCCGAGCAAAACGCTTTAAGAGCGGAGCAGGATTTGGAAAGAGTTAGGTTTGAGGCGGAGCAAGAAGTGGCGCGCGCCGAAGCGCAAGCGGAAGTTCTTAGATTGCAGGCGCAAGAGTTAACGGATACAAACTTACAAGCGATGTGGATTGAAACTTGGGACGGTGTTTTGCCGCAAGTTATGACGGATAGCAGCGGATTGCTTATTAATTTCGGGAACTAAGAATGGCGATTTCGACGCGTGCATAAAAATGTAAAACCGTCATAGGTTTAGCAATCACCTCGTATAATTTATACGAGGTGATTGTTATGTTTATTGTGGTTCGAAGAAGTAATTTGATTTTGCTTGTTTGCATAATGCTGACGTCTTTTTACGCGTTTTCGCTTTGGTTGAATCGCGCGGAGCCTGCGGAGGAAGCGATAGCGACGTTTGCATCTCCGTCAAGCGGACGTGTGATTGTTATCGACGCGGGGCATGGTGCGTTGTGTTAAGTACAACTAAACAAAAGAAAAAGCGACTATTGAATCTGAAAAATTAAATGAAATTCTCGCACCAAAAGTGCGAGAATTTTTTGTTAATAAAACTATTGACAATTTAATACGTTTCGTGTATAATGGAATCGGATTCCCGATTTAACGAAAGGGTGATGTTGAATGTATATTCATAGACATATTGAACCTGTTGTGGCACGAATATCAAAACGCAAGCCTGTTTTGGTTATAACGGGCGCGCGGCAGATTGGCAAATCCACTATGCTTAAAGAAATTTACAGCGATATAAATTACATTACGCTGAATAGTCCGCTTGTACGAGAATCGGCGAAAGAAAATCCGTCGCTGTTTTTCGATGTAAATAAACCGCCCGTTGTTGTGGACGAAATCCAAAAGGCAGCAGAGCTTTTCGATTACATCAAAGATATTGTAGACGAGGATAAAACAAAAGGGCAATTCTATCTTACAGGGTCGCAAAGTTTGAAACTGATGAAAAATGTTAGCGAGAGTCTTGCCGGACGGGCGGGCATAATCAAAATGCTCGGACTTTCGGTGCGTGAACTTGCGAAGTCAACCTACCGCGAGCCGTTTTTGCCAACGATTGAGCAAATGTCGCCAAATGATAATATCGACATTGATTATTCAACGCTTGTTTCGTATATTCATAAAGGATTTTTCCCCGAATTGCACGAAACAGAATCTGACTTGAAGGATTGGGCGGATTATCACAGCTCATATTTTCAAACTTATATCGAAAAGGATATCAAAGATGTTTTGAATATCCAAGACGAGTCGGCGTTTATCAAATTCGTCAAGGCTTGCGCGTCGCTGACGGGTGAAATGTTGAATATGTCTACTATCGCCGAAATTTGCGGCAAGGATGCTAAAACTGTTCGCGCGTGGTTGTCGGTTTTGGAATCGAGCGGGCTTGTATATTTACTCGAACCGTATCACAACAACTTCAACAAACGAATGATTAAATCGCCGAAGTTATACTTTCTTGACACAGGACTTGCGTGTTGGTTGCTTGGTTGGAACACTCCGGAGCAATTGGCAAACGGCGCGATGTGGGGGCATATTTTCGAGAGTTTTGTATTTGCTGAAGTTTTGAAAAGCTACTACAACGACGGCATTGTGAAGCCGCCGCTTTACTACTATCGTGATACCGACAAAAATGAAATTGATTTGATTATTGAGAGCGGCGACACACTTCACCCGATTGAGATTAAAACAACAAGCGACCCGAAAAAATCAATGATTAGCGCGTTCCAATGTCTTGATAAAGTTCCGACGAAAAAGGTCGGTACGGGCGCGGTTATCTGTCTTGCGAAAGATAGATTGCCGCTTACCGATAATGTTTGGATATTACCCGCGGGGATGATTTAAAATGCGTTGAAATATATAGTATAAAGAAGCGAAATAATAATTGACTTTTACCGACAAAAAGTGCATAATTGCATAATAGAGTATGTGAGAATTTCGCCTTATAAGGAACGGAAAGGAAAATCAAAATGGCAATACAAAACAAAAGTAACGACTCATCAATCTTAATAACTGAATTTGAACAGAAAATATGGAAAGCCGCAGATATACTACGCGGAAATATTGACGCATCCGAATATAAACACGTCGTTCTTGGTTTGATTTTCCTTAAATATATTTCGGATAAATTCGACGAGAGATATAATCAGCTTCGAGAAGAAGGCGATGGTTTCGAAGAAGACGTTGACGAATATACTGCAGAAAATGTTTTTTATGTACCGCCGTCGGCTCGGTGGGATATTATTCGCGATGAGGCGCGTTCGCCCGAAATTGGCATAGTTATTGATAATGCTATGCGTGCAATTGAGCAAGAAAACAAGAAGTTGAAAGGAATTTTGCCTAAAAATTTCGCAAGACCGGAACTTGACAAACGTAGGCTTGGTGACGTCGTGGATTTGTTCACCAACTTTAAAATGAACGATCATAATGGCGCACAGGATATTCTCGGAAAAACTTATCAATATTGTCTTCGAAAATTTGCCGAGCAGGAAGGGAAACTTGCAGGAGAGTTTTTTACGCCCGAATGCGTGGTTAAAACGCTTGTTGAAATTATTAAACCGTTTAACGGCAGAGTTTATGACCCTTGTTGCGGTAGCGGCGGAATGTTTGTTCAATCTGCGGATTTTATAAAACATCATCAAGGAAATATTAGAAATATTGCTATATATGGACAAGATTCCAACCCAACAACTTGGAAAATGGCGGCAATGAACCTTGCCATACGTGGTTTGGACGCGGATTTAGGACAATATAATGCCGACACTTTTTTCAATGACTGTCATCCAACCCTTAAAGCAGATTACATATTAGCAAATCCTCCGTTTAACCTTTCAGATTGGGGCGCGGATAAATTAGTTGACGATGTTCGTTGGAAATACGGATTGCCGCCCTCAGGTAACGCAAACTTTGCGTGGCTACAACATATGATTCACCATTTATCTCCTAATGGTAAAATTGGAATGGTTTTGGCAAACGGTTCGCTGTCATCGCAAAGTGGCGGTGAGGGCGAAATTCGAAGAAGAATTATCGAAGACGACCTTGTGGAAGGTATCGTCGCAATGCCTACGCAATTATTTTATACAACGCAAATTCCGGTTTCGTTGTGGTTTATTAATCGCAACAAAACGCAAAAAGGCAAAACGCTATTTATAGATGCACGAAAAATGGGAACTATGATTTCACGCAAAAACCGCGAAATGACCGACGAAGATATTGCCAAAATCGCTGCGACTTTTGAAGCGTTCAACAACGAAACTCTTGAAGATGTGAAAGGTTTTTGTGCCGCTGTTACCACCGAAGAAATTGCAAAACAAGATTTCATACTTACGCCCGGACGATATGTTGGGATTGAGGAGCAAGAGGACGACGGCGAACCTTTTGACGATAAAATGAAACGATTGACGGGCGAGCTTTCGGGGATGTTTGCTAAATCGCATGAGTTGGAAAATGAAATCAAAAAACGATTAGGAGGAATCGGGTATGAAATTCGATGAAAAATTAAATATTTCAGATATGGTTAAGTGCGCGGAAAATTTCAAAAAAACTATAGCGAGAGCTTTAAAACTTGAAGCGAGAGACCCAAAAGTTTTTTTAGGTGATGAAAACGACTATTCGTTTGAGTATCAATTTGCGCGTTCTGCGGTTATACAAGTATTTGAAACAACGATAGAAAGCGCCTGGAAAATAATGCAACGTTGGATTAAAATAAACGCTGACAGCGGCATCGCGGAAAAACCCAAACGCGAGCTTTTCCGCATAGCTCACAATAGCGGGCTAATAGCTGACCCGGAAAGCTGGTGGAATTTTTATGCCGCCCGTAATAAAACATCGCACACTTATCATGAAGAAATTGCTGAAGAAGTTTACGTGGCTGCAAAACAATTTGAAAAGCACTTAACGGACTTTATAAAAAGGTTGGAGGAACGCCGATGATAGCGGTTAGTCCGTTTGAAATGGAAATTATACTTAATATAATAAAAAAGCACACGCCAAATTATGATGTGTTAGCGTTCGGTTCGCGCTACAAATGGACGAATACCGAAACAAGCGACCTTGATTTGGCTTTAATTGGCGAGGATAAAATCGGATATAGTGTTATAAGCAAAATCAAAGAAGATTTTATGGAAAGTGATTTGCCGTTTAAGGTAGATGTAATTGATTATAATGCGATTAGCGAAAGTTTTAAAAAAATTATTGACGCAGGAAATGAGAGGATATATAAGGGAAAACGCGAGCGATTGGGTTTGAGGTGTAAACTTGGTGATGTGTGCGATATAAAGCACGGTTTCGCTTTCAAAGGTGAATATTTTTGTGATACCCCAACAGAATATTTATTAGTTACTCCCGGAAATTTTGCAATAGGCGGAGGTTTTCAATTCGGCAAGCCCAAAAATTATAATGGACCTATTCCTAAGGATTATATGCTAAACGAAGGCGACTTAATTGTAACAATGACTGATTTAAGCAAACAAGGGGATACATTGGGATATTCTGCTTTTATTCCGGAGGATAATCGTTATTTGCACAATCAGCGTATTGGTTTAGTAACTATAAATAGTGATAATGTTTTAAGTGAATATGTGTATTGGATTATGCGAACAAGGGATTATCAAAAGTATATCGTAAATCACGCATCAGGAAGTACGGTAAAACATACTGCGCCAAAAACAATTTTGTCGTATGAAATCGAGCTGCCCGACCTCGACACGCAACGCACCGTCGCCGACACACTCTCTTCATTCGACGATAAAATCGCCAACAACACAGCGATAAATCATAATTTAGAACAGATGGCAAGGGCGGTATGGGCGGAACGATTTGGAAACCGTGAGCCAAATTGCAAACTTGGTGATTGGTTTCCTGTCATTACCGGCAAGAAAGACGCCAATGTTGCCAAAGGCGGGATATATCCTTTTTTTAGTTGCTCGCAAAATATTTTGTATACCGATAATTACTCATTTGACGCAAACGCTATATTGCTTGCAGGAAACGGCGACTTCAATGTCAAGGTTTATAGCGGTAAATTTGAAGCCTACCAACGCACTTATGTTTTAATACCAAACGAACAAAAACATTTAGGGTTCTTATATTATGCTATCAAACATTGCCTCTCTGAAATTACATCGGGTTTCAGAGGCTCGGTTATTAGGTTCATCACAAAAGGTAGTATAGAAAATTTTGAACTGTTTATGCCTTGCGATGATGAAACATTTGGGTTGTTTAATGGATTTGTTGAACAAATAGCACACAATAACGCAGAAAACGCTCGCCTTGCGGAACTCCGCGACACTTTATTACCTCGCCTAATGTCCGGCGAGGTATTCGTCGCAGACCTCACCGCTAAATGATGATTTAAAGAAAGAGGTAAGAATATGATAAATAATAATTATTGGAGTTTCAATGTTACACCACAAGATGTAGTTGATTTTATTATAACTATCGGCAAAAATGCAGTTGAATTAAAAGAAGATTGAAATTTTCGGGACGACAATTTAATTGCAATAAATTCATCGAATATTTTTGCCCCCGTTTATAGACTGGGAAAAACCGAAGAGCATTATGAAAAAGAAATTGTGGTTTACAATGCAATGCTTGCCGCTAAAAATTTTATCAATCAGCCAAGACCACAAATGCAACAAACGTCAACCTATAACCCTTTCTTCGCTTCATACTATAATCCTACATTAGCTGAATATAATGAATATCAAGACAGGCTAAGATGGCATACCGATAATATTCCAAAATATATTGTTATTAGATATGGAGAAAAAGGCATTGAGTGGGTTTTTGATAAGTTTGGAGATGAAGTTAAGAGATGTTACTATAGCAATCAATGATAATAAAGAAGAAGGTGGTCATCCTATGTCGTTCACCGAAGCTAACTACGAAAATGCTATAATTGAAATACTTCGTAACACGTTGGGCTATACGCATATTTACGGACCGGATGTGGCGCGGGATTATTCTGATGCGCTTTATTTAGACGAGCTTATGTCAGCTCTGCGGCGTGTTAATCCGAAACTGCCGGAAAGTGCGTTAAGTGAGGCGGTCGCCAAATTACGCGACTTCGGAAGCGGCGCTCTTATACAAAAGAATAAACAGTTTACGGATTACCTTCAAAACGGTGTTGAAGTAAATTATTTCGACAACGGCGAACAACATGCGACCTTGGTACGACTGATAGATTTTGAAAACCCCGGTAAAAATAGTTTTATTGTCGCTAATCAATGGACTATTTCAGAAAATAGTACAAAACGCCCGGATATTATTATATTTATAAACGGTTTGCCGTTGGTGGTGTTTGAGGTGAAATCACCGTCGCGCGAGGAAGCCGATGTAAGTGAAGCATACAATCAACTTCGCAATTATATGCACGAAATCCCAATTTTGTTTACTTATAACGCTTTTTTGATAACAAGTGACCTTGCAATATCAAAAGCCGGAACCATTACGGCAAGCGAAGACCGTTTTATGGAATGGAAAAGTAAAGACGGTAGTTACGAAAGCACACAGTATGCGGATTATGATACCTTAATTGAAGGAATATTTAACAAAGCGCGTTTACTCGATATTATTAAGAATTTCATCTGTTTTTCTGACGATGCAAAAATTTTAGGCGCTTATCACCAATATTTTGCGGTTTGTAAGGCTGTGACATCTTCTGCAAAAGCTACTGAAACAGATGGCAAAGGCGGTGTGTTTTGGCATACGCAAGGTAGTGGCAAGTCGTTGTCAATGGTGTTTTACGCAAAATTGTTGCAAGATGCACTTAATTCACCAACGATTGTCGTATTAACCGATCGAAATGACCTTGACGACCAACTTTATGGACAGTTTTCAAAGTGCGCCGATTTTCTTCGACAAACTCCGGAACGCGCTACAAGCCGTGCAAATTTGAAAGAATTGTTAGCAGGGCGAGAAGCTAATGGTATCATATTTACTACGGCGCAAAAGTTCGAGGAATCGTTTGACGTTCTTTCAGATCGCCGAAATATAGTTGTTATCGCGGACGAAGCGCATCGCAGTCAATTTGTTGACGAAAAAGTGAGCGTGGAAGGGCAAATCAAAAAATCATTCGGACTAATTATTCGCGAAAGTTTACCGAACGCAACTTACATAGGATTTACAGGAACCCCAATTTCCTCAAAAGACCGTTCAACTATTGAAGTTTTCGGCGATTATATTGATGTATATGATATGACGCAGGCGGTTGAAGATGGCGCGACACGTCCCGTTTATTACGAAAGCCGTGTTATTCACCTGAAACTTGACGAAGATATTTTACGACTTATTGATGTCGAATATGAAATTATGGCAGCAAACGCTGAACCACACGCGATTGAAAAAAGTAAAAAAGAACTTGGGAAAATGGATTCTATTCTCGGCAACGAACAAACCATAACTACACTATGCGAAGATATCATTAAGCACTATGAAGAAAATCGACAGTATGAATTAACCGGTAAAGCAATGATTGTAGCATATTCACGCCCGATTGCAATGGATATTTATAAAAAGTTATTACAAATGAGGCCGAATTGGAACGAAAAACTCGGCGTTGTAATGACTTCTGATAATAAAGACCCCGAAGAATGGCGAGGGATTATCGGAAACAAAAGACACAAAGACGAAATGGCAAAGAAATTTAAAGACGACGATGACCCGTTGAAAATTGCTATTGTTGTGGATATGTGGCTGACAGGATTTGATGTGCCATCCCTTGCAACAATGTATGTCTATAAACCAATGTCCGGACACAATCTTATGCAGGCAATCGCGCGCGTCAACCGTGTTTATAAGGAAAAAGAGGGTGGTTTGGTTGTGGATTATGTCGGTATCGCAGGCGCATTAAAGCAAGCGATGAACGACTACACTAAACGCGACAAGCAAAATTATAGCGAACAAGATATTGCCAAAACCGCCTTGCCGAAATTTATTGAAAAATTGGAAGTTTGTCGAGACTTGTTGCACGGATTTGATCATTCAGAATTTATGGACGATAAATCTACTGACTTGCAAAGAGCAAAGACTATTAGCGGCGGTGTAAATTTCTTATCTGCAATCGACAAAGAAAAACAAAAAGAAGAATATATCAAAGAATCAATGTTGTTACGTCAAGCATTGTCGCTTTGTCGTTCATTGTTGAATTCGCAACAAAGACTTGAAGCGGCATATTTTGAAACTGTACGCACACTTTTAACTCGCATTTCCAGCGAAGACAAACCTTTGTCGCTCAAAGAAATCAACGAACGTGTGAACGAACTTTTAAAAGCGAGCATTCAAAGTAAAGGCGTAATCAATTTGTTTTCGGATATTGACAAAGAATTTTCGTTATTTGACTCGAAGTTTCTTGCTGAAATTGCGAATATGGAAGAACGCAACTTGGCGGTTGAGATACTTAAAAAACTATTAGCGGAACAAATTTCACTTTATCGAAAAACCAATTTCGTAAAATCGGAAAAGTTTTCTGAAATGATGTCCCGCTTGATTAAAGAGTATATAAATGGTATGATTTCTAACGAGGAAGTAATCGCTGAGTTGATGAAAATGGCAAAAGATATGACAACAGCGCAAGAAGAAGGCGATGAACTTGGGTTGTCCTATGAGGAATTGGCTTTTTATGACGCGCTTACAAAATCAACGGCAATAAAAGATTTTTATCAAAATGATGTTCTTATTGAAATGACACAAGAGCTTACAGATTTGCTTCGTAAAAGTCGTACTATTGATTGGCAGAAAAAAGAATCTGCTCGCGCTGATATGCGACGTATGGTTAAACGACTTCTTAAAAAATATAAATATCCGCCGGAAGGCGTGGAAGATGTAATCTCAACAGTTATGACCCAGTGTGAAATGTGGGCAGATAATTAAATTATTCTAAATATTTTTAATATTTTATAAAAATGTCGTTTGCAGAACTCGCAAGCAATGCATGTGTTGTAACACACGCTAACTTTTTGCAAATTTACCTATTCGGTAAAACTACAAAAGCACTTGTTGAGGATTTGTCATAAAACTCCCAGTAAATCAAAAATCGTCATAAGTTGATTGTGGCGATTTTTACTTTTTAAGCCGCTTTGCGCCTGCTGATATTTTTGAAAAATTCAAAAATAAATGTTATAATTTTCGATGAAAAGGTTTGAAAAAAACTACAAAAATTTTTAAAGGTTTCCTCAAAACATTTGAAATAAATTTTTGCTAATTCAGAAAAACTAATCGTGAAAGCTTCACTCGTTTTTACAGTTTTTCAACGTTCAAATTTTGTAGAAATTTGAACGTTTAGCAGACGCGAAGCGGCTTGAAAATCGTCCGATTTTTGCGGACGACTTCGAGGGTTTGGGATACTTCCCAACAAGCAACTTCACCAAAAGATTCTGACAGGAAATTTTTGTGAAGTGCCGCACAGTAGGTGACCACGTGCATTGCTTGTGAATTCTATAAACGCCCTATTGCACGCGTTGACTCGGCGTGCGGCGTACGGATATTTCTCAATGTTTACCGCGTTGCTTGTTCTGAATCAGCAAAAAAATCTCGCCGTTAATTTCAATTCAACCCAATGGATTTTTACCAAAAATCCTCAGGCAAATCCTCAATAATCTTCTTAAATAAATCCACCGCTTGATATGTACAAAAAATTGACACCTAATTCGCCCTGATAATCGACTTGCCAAAACTTTCGACCAGAAATCTTCCTTCGTTTTCTGCTCCGACTACATCGGGAATTGCGCCGCAAAACTCATTTTGACTCACCGTTTCATAATTGCGATATTCTTTTATCGCGCGTTGTAAATATTCAACCATTTTCCAAAATTTTTTCCCCTCTGCGATTGCTTTTCCATCTTTCCATTGTGCGACCGACTGACTTGTAACTCCAGCGAAATCTGCGATTTTTGGCTCGTCCGTTTTTCTTCAATTAATTTCCGCAACCTTGTCGGAAATGGTGATTCGTAATTATTTTTGACATTCATATTAAACTTTGTCCTCCTTGTTAAAATCGATTGCGTTTTACATAAAAGCATTGGCCTTGTTTGCAAAATGAATTATAATTAACTCGTATTGATTATAGCGAATTTATTTGCTGATGTCGATGCGAATCTAAAGAATGAGAGGAAGGTGCGATGTACAAAAAGGAATACAAGCGCACAAATAATAATAAAATTGTAGGGAATCAAATTGCATTTTGGGAGTGTGATTTCTTATGAAAAATAACACATCGAAAAAGGTTGAATACAAAATCATCAACATAATTTCCACCCAAGATAAGACGGAACTTGCCGAGATAATAAATCGGAAAATTTCAAATTTAATAAAAAAAGACTTGGCAAACGAGGTGGAGCTATGTTAATATACACCCAAGATTCAATAGTCGCTTTGTTTGGAGGGTTGCAATGAACACGGTGGATTTCAACCAATCACGCGGCGACAAAAGCCCGTCTTGCGTTCTTGGGAAATCTTCAAGTACGAGTTGTTCGCCAAATCAGAGATTTGGACAACTCAGCAAAGTGGCAATTTACGTCCGCCTGTCGGACGAGGACAGGGACAAGCGTAACGCGACGGATGAAAGTGAAAGCATACAGAATCAAAAATCCATGCTTGTCGCGTATGCAATGGAAAAGGGCTGGGATGTTTATAAAATTTACTGCGATGAAGATTATTCGGGCGCGGACAAAAGTCGCCCCGAGTGGAACAAGCTAATCGCAGATGCGGAAGAACAAAAATTTAATATTGTCTTATGCAAAACTCAATCGCGTTTTAGTCGTGAGTTGGAAATGGTTGAAAAATATATCCACGATAAATTTTTGGAATGGAATATCCGATTTGTTTCGATTGTTGACAACGCCGATACCGATATTAAGGGAAACAAAAAATCGCGGCAAATCAACGGACTGATTAACGAATGGTATCTCGAAGATTTATCGGATAATATTCGCCGAACGCTCAATCACAAAAAGCAGAACGGCGAGTGGACGGGTTCGTTCGCGCCGTACGGGTTTATGCGCGACCCGCTTGATAAAAATCATCTTGTGATTGACGAGGAAGCGGCGGAAGTTGTTCGCGAGATTTTCGATATGTTCTTGAACGGTATGGGATATTTAACGATTGCTCAAAATTTGAATAATCGCGGAATCCTCAATCCGGCTAATTACAAAAAATCGAAAGGTTCAAAATACAGCAATCGCGACAGTAATCGCCAGCGCGTTACGGGCAATATGTGGACGAATGACACGATTTACTACATACTTCGCAAAGAGGAATATATCGGAACGCTTTGCCAAAACAAAACCGAGAATATCAGTTATAAGAATAAAAAGCGGCGGATTCATTCTCGTGATAAGTGGACACGGACTTTCAATGCGCACGAGCCGATTATTGGTATGGATATTTGGGAGCGAGTTCAAGCGAAACTTTCCACGAGAACTCGTCCCGATAAGCGAACAGGCGAGAAGCATATCTTTAACGGAAAAGTGTTCTGCGGTGTTTGCGAAAATACGCTGACAAAGGTGAACACACCGGAGAACAAGGGCGGATTTCGGTATCTGAAGTGCCGAACCTATAACAATTCAACTGATGTTTGCGATAACGGAAAGTCTATTCGATTTGACGCGTTAGAGGATATTGTCTTGATTGAGGTCAATAAATTGCTGACTGAATATCACGATTCCGCGAAAATCAAGGTTGACGACGCCGGTAAGCAACGCAAGTTGGATAAGCTTGCGAAGGAGAAGTCGGACATTGCGGCGCAACTCGAAAAGAAGAATAAGGTTATAGAGTTGCTTTATTCCGACCGAGTTGACGGAATTATCACATCGGAGCAATTTATTCAGTTTAGCAAAACCGCGCAGGATAGCATTGATACCTTCAACGAGCGTGTTTCAAGGATTGATATGGAAATTGAAGCTATCAAGCAGGGATTAGCTGACGACAATATTAAAGAGAAGATAATCGTCAAGTATTCGCGGATTGATAAACTTACTCACGAAATCGTGGGTGGATTTATCAAAACGATTTATGTCGGCAAGGTTGGCGATAAAAATGTGCCGAGGGAAATCAAAATTGTGTGGAATTTTTAGTAGGGCTCCCGAAAAATGCAGGCTTTAGCCGAAATTTTTTGGGATAAAGGAGCAAAACGCCCATAAGACGAAGCTTTTCGGACGATTTTTGTACGAAAACGAGTTCGAGGGCGAGTTGCGACGGTTGTACTTATGCGTACGCTCCTCATGGAGGGATTGACGACGGGGCGTCGGGGCATGGAACAATCGAAAAGGAGATAAACCTTGCGATTGCGCTGAAACTTCAAGAGTTTATCGAGCAAAGCGGCGGGGTTGCGATTCTTACCCGATATGACGACCGCGGAACGTTTGACCCTGATCGTCCCGCCGGAATGACGCAGCGGCGCAGCGACTTGCTTGAGCGTGTTCGCGATAGAGACGAATCAAATGCCGATATGTTTATCAGCATACATATGAACACGTTCGCTGATAGCCGATATAGCGGCGCGCAGGTGTTTTACAGCACTTCAAACGAGGGAAGTCAAACGCTTGCGACGAGCATAAGGGCAGGGATTGCGCAAGCGGTTGGAGAAGATAATCCGCGGGAGATTAAACCGGTGAATACGCAAATTTTCGTGTTGAAAAACTCAATGGTTCCGGCGGTGTTGGTGGAGTGTGGGTTTTTAAGCAATCCCGCCGAGGCGGCAATGCTTCGAACCGAGGAGTATCAACGCAAACTTGCGTGGGGGATATTTTCGGGGATAGTGAGGTATTTTAATGATATGTGATTTTTATAATTAAGGCGGTAATTTACCGCTTTCGTTTTTTAGAGGTCATCTCCGAGGGCGCAAAATTAGGAAATCATTGACAACTTACAGTTGATGGTGTAGAATAGCGATGTGGCGAGGAGTTCTCGAAATTTATGAAAAAGAATCTGCAACTATTTTGGATTTTCTTTAAAACATCGGTGGTTACAGTAGGCGGAGGGCTTGTTATGCTTCCGCTTATTGAGCGTGAGGTTGTGGACAAGCGTGATTGGATTTCAAGGGACGAAATTTTGGATATTTTCGCGGTAGCGCAAACTTTGCCGGGAATGATTATCGTAAAAGTTGCATTTTACGTTGGATATAAAGTCGGCGGAATATTCGGCTCGCTTATTGCGGCGTTTGCCGTTATCCTGCCGTCGTTAATAGCGATATTTACGGTTGCGGCAGTACTTCCCGCGGCGGTGGAGAATGTTTATGTTAAAAGGGCGTTTCGTGGGGTAACTATCGGACTTTCGGCTATGCTTTTACATCTCGCGTTTGATTTAGGCAGGCGAACAATCAAAAATTGGATCGGTATCGTACTTTTGATTGTTGCAATCGTTGCGGCAGTTGTGTTGAGAATCAATAAAGTTTATATCATACTATTCGGCGCGGTTGCCGGGCTTTTAATTTTCCTTTTTAAGCGTGGGAAGGAGAATGATAAGTCATGACCATACTTTTAGAGTTGTTTTGGGTGTTTTTTATGCTCGGGTTGCTTGGGTTTGGCGGCGGGTACGCGATTATTCCGTTGCTTCAATACGAGGTTGTAAACCGGGGATGGATGACGCTTTACGAATTCGCGGATATTGTCGCGGTTACACAGATAAGTCCCGGCCCTATGGGTGCGAACGCGGCGGGATACGTTGGTTACGCAATGGCGGGACCTATTGGAGCCGTTGCGGCGATAATAGGACTGATCGCGCCGTCGTTTATACTGGTTTTGTTGGTTGCTCATTTTTTCAAAAAATTCTACCAAGCTAGCTTGACGCAAAGCATACTGCACGGCGTTCGCCCTGTAACCATTGGGCTTATCGCAAGTGCGGGATATACGTTTTTTATGATGTCGCCGTTCGGCGATGTTCGTAATGTCGCCGCAAGTGTCGCGATTTTCATGGTTGCGGGTTCGCTGTCATTCGTTAAAAAGATAAATCCTGTGTTGATTATACTTATCTCCGCGATTTTGGGGATATTACTGTTATAGAACTAAAAAAGAGCCGAATTTGGCTCTTTTTTTATGATGTTTTATGACATCAGTTCAGCTATGGTATATCGTTTCAATTCGGTGGATAATTCTTTTTGTATGCGCTCGAATTCTAGATGAACAGCGCAAACTTGTGCTCTGCTTTTGAAATTGCAGTCATTATCTTTTCGCAGGCAGTCGGTTATAAACAAGCTTTGATCGACTGCGGATACTATGTCAAAAATCGTAAAAGTATCAGGAGGTTTGATTAATTGATATCCGCCGTCGCAGCCGCGTATGCTTCGCAAAAAGCCGGCATGTTCTAACTTTTTTAAGATTTTATATCCAAACTGCTTAGGAATAAGCTCTGAGCCGCATATTTCTTTTACGGTTTTCTTATTTCCCGTCGCTAAAGCTCGAATCACCCTTATACCGTAGTCGCACTCTTTGGTTAAATACATTTAATATGCTCCGTTCTGTACATATATCAGTTAGCATTGTAACATTTGTTTTGTTATTTGTCAATTTAAAAAATGCCCTGCTAGCAGGGCATTTTTTAAATTGACTGTTCTCTTACCGAACAAGTCCCCATCTATGGGCGGTGTTTGCGTTGTGCGTTTCGATGTTTTGCCTTATCAGCCGTTCGCGCTCTATCGCTGCTTCGTAAAATCCTCGAAGTACATTGTAAACCCAACTATTCGGCTCGTAATGCAACATATGATTCCAGATCATATGCGGCGGAAGAGCTTGAATGGTTGTTAAGTATTGATTGAATCTTGCTTCGTCTTCCGCCTGTCGTGACTCTGTTTCCAACTCTTGATTTCTGATCTTCTCATTTCTTGCCATTGTAACGTGCGGAATCAAGTTGTATGGGTCGCCAACTGCTCTTAAATAGTTGATATGCGCTTGGAAATCGTCGTAATGTTGCGGAATTGTCGCAATCATCTCCTGTCGTTGACGTTCCCAATCCGCTCGCTCGCGGTCAAACGCTTGCATACGCCGATCTTCAAGATTTTGCTCTAGTTGCATTTGCTGCATTGCGTGCTGACTTCTGATATTCGCTTCGTTTTGCGCGGCAAGCGTTCTCGCTTGCGCGATTCGGTTTTGAATGTTGAAAAGTTCGTTATCGCGATTTTGCATGATGCCGAATTGCAAATTATCGAAATTGCTCGACATTCTTGCGGCGGTGCTTTCCGCCGCGCCGCCCGAAATTCCTTGCGCTTGCAGTAAGCGCGGCAAACTGTTCATTGAACGCAGTCGCTGAACATACGCTTGTCTCGCCCGTTCTTCGGCGGTTTGATTCACTTCGCGGCGCATATTGTTATAGTCCTGCACTCTCTGCTGCGCCGCAAAATTATTTTGCGCAATCGCGGAATGCAGCGCGTTTGTTTGAAGCTGTCGCATATTGTTGGCATGCGCTTGCGTTTGGAAGTTATTCTGCGACATGAAGTTCGGAGCGGGCTGCGGTTGAACCCGCTGACCGCCGTTGCTCGTCAGTTGGTATGTGCCGCCTGTCGTGTGAACGACCGAACCGACCGGAATACGATTCTGAAAATTCGAATCTTGGTACATTCTGTTTTGCGGACTCATATATCCGTATCGCGGAACCAAAGTATTCGGCGTACTTCCCGGCGCGAAGAACTGATGCCTGTTATTATTGCTCATGTTTTTCACCTCTCTTTAGTGTTTTATGAAGTTTAATATTTTTTTAAGGATTTTCAGTATTAAAAATCCCCATTCTTTAAACCAATTTTGTCTTTCGTTTTGCACGATCTCTCATCCTTTCAGATTATCCATCATTTTATCAACCAGCGCAAGCAGCAAGCCTTTTGTTACCGGATTATCGAAATCTTCCCACTTTTCGGGATTTTCCACAATGCCTGCCGCCGTTAAGCTGTCAAGATATTGTTTCGCCCAATGTTCTGTTGTATCAGTAACATCATTAGTGTCAGTAGTATCAACAACATCTGTCACGTCATCTTCGCCTCCTTTATAATCGATATTTAGCTGCTCGCAAATGCCTTTCGTTACCGCTTCGGCGAGATCAAACTGTCGATTTCGCAGAATGTCGTTATCGTTCGCGTTGTCGATAAATCCAAGCTCTACGAGCACCGCGGGCGCTTTCGGACGGCGTAACATAAACAAATCTTGTGAGTATTTAACGCCGCGGTTTCTCATGCCCATATTTACCAGTTGTGCTTGAATTTTTTGCGCCAATTGATCGCCAAAACTGCCGCTGACAAACGCATAAGTTTCGGCGCCAATCCCGCCGCCGGCGTTGCAATGAATTGACACGCAATAATCCGCGCCGAAGTCGTCGCTTCCTTGCGCGCGCAACGTAAGGCTTTCGGTAACCGTTCGTCCGAGAATGTCGGTTAGATTATTTCGGCTCATTCGAACGTCTACGCCGCTAAGTTCCAATAGCGCTCGAACGGTATCGGCAACCTGAAACGTAACATCCTGCTCGCGCAGCCCGAATCCGGTTGCTCCGGTATCAGGCGGGGCGAAGTTATGCCCTGGATCTAAAAATACTTTCATTAATTTTCCTCCTTATTTTCAAATTCCTCGTCCTCGTTTTCAATTTCCATCCAATCTTGAACTTTTCCCTCCAAAACATCGACAACCGAACCTTTTAACTTGCCGTCGGTCAAAATTTTTCCGTCCTCGGCGACGAGTCTGAACATTTTTAGTTTTTGCATAATCTCACTCCTTTCTATAATTCTACAATTGAATATATTCTGCTTTGTTATCCTGTCCACATAACCGTCGCGTTCGTCGCGCCCCACGGCGCGCCACTAACGCTTCCCGGCGGCCTGTTGATAGTAATTGATTGAACCCAAGTTCCGACAAACGCGTCGGTTCCAATCGACTGAATATTGCTACCAAGATTAATGTCTCCAAAAAGTGAGGAGTTTTCAAACGCCCAGCCATTTATAGTTACAAGGCTATTCGGGAAATCAACTTGCCCTATTTGAGTGTTAGTAAAAGAGCCCCACTCTATTGATGTTACACCTTCCGGAATCGTGACGCGCCAAATTTCTATACATTGAGGGTTGAACAGAAATGGTCTTAAACGAGTAAGTCCTTTTGGCAGGGTTATATGACTATTACCGTTCGCGAAATCGAGAAAATTTTGTTCAACTCCATCGCCTTGTATTTCCTTGACTCTCAAAGGGTATTCGGTAAACGGAACATTCGTCATATCTACGCCTTTATCAACCAATGCGTCTTTTATTTCGTGCTTAACATCATTCACCGCAGTTAATTGTTCGGCGATTGTCAAATTTTCGTTATTCATCGCTTACACCCCCAATATCGCGGTTAGCGACGCAGAAATATCGCCGATTTGCGGAATTCGCTCGGGCGGAATGGTTCCGTCCGAGTTCATCATACAGAATTGGTAGACTTGAAACGTTAATTCGTCTATATTTTCACCGCTGCCTAACTGTATATTGTTATTTGACATTGACCTTGCGCTTGCGCCTCCGGCAAATCCATGCTCCGCCATTGCGGTGCGCCCTACTGCGCCGCCGTTGCCTGCGCCTGCGTTCCAACCTCCGGCAAATCCGCCGGTTCCTCCGGCGGCGATAGTTCTAACATTGTCTAGAACTTCGTCAAGCATTTTAATGTTAGCGTTCCAAGTTTCACGGTCGGTTAAACTTAAATGCTTTTCGAAATCGTTAGTATGATTGCCGAATACCCACATAGGCGTCATACTGTTCCAATTGGTTCGCTCTTGCGCCGTGATATGCCGCACATTGTTATTATCATGCGCATTAAACGTTGAAACCGGGGTCATATTGTTCCAACTATTGCGTTCTGCTCCTGTGATATGCCGCACGTTATCATTGTTGTGTGTGTTAAACATAGTAATTGGTGTCATATTGTTCCAGTTAGCACGTTCTTGTACGTTGATATGCCGCACGTTGTCGGCGCTATGCGCGTTAAGGTTCGTTTGCAACTCATTATCGCCTGCAATTCGTGCGGTGCGTTCGGCGGCAAGCTCTGATCGGTCTGCTTTCTCGTCGAGTTGACTTTGCAGGTCGGTTTTATCTGCTTTCTCGTCAAGACGGTTATCTGTGTTTTCTGCAAATTGCTCAAAAGTGTCGGAATTATCGTTTATCACCGGAATAATAACCTCGCGCGCGATTTCCTCAACTTTTCTTTGCATTTCAAGTCTGTCTAGCCCCGGCGTATCAGGTTGATTCCAAACGCCTCTTCCGTGCAAATCCGCATTGGTAATTCTTTTCATCTTCATAATCTTATCCTCCTATCTTTGGTATTTTCCGTTTTCGGTGTATTCAAGCGCGACGCTGTAAATCGCGAACGGTTCGTTTAAATTTCTGTTCATTAAACGATACCTCGCCTTATCCACCTTTTTTATTCTGAACTTTCGGCTAAGCGTGCGAGTTGTTCTATCGGTTGACCACGTCCATCTGCTCCACTTGATGTTGCTCCAACTAAAATATCGTCCGCGGACGAAGTTTTCGCCGATTTTCCTCCAAAACCCGCGAACTTGCGCCCACAATTCAAGCCCGGTCGCAATTGCCGCGTCAAGCTGAACCGCTAAATATATAAATGTCTTTTTACGATAAAATAAATTTCCGTACAGCTCGGGCAAATCCCAATATGACTCAATCGCTTCGCCGTCGTCGTTAAAATGTTCTATATTGCCGGAATCCGAGAAAAATTTGTAAACCGCGCTTGCTCCCGCGCCCCCTCCGCCTGAATTATGCGCAAAATACAAATCATCCCCTTGCGTCCACATGAAATCAGCCTTTATATTGTCCAAAACATAGCACTCGTACTGGAAAGCCGATTGCGGCTCGTTCCGCTCGTATGATTTTTGCAGTCCGTCAAGCACATACACTTGCCCGCCAACGCAAAGCATATAAAAATCTCGATAAATGCAAGCGTGCGCAGTTGCGAGATCGTCGGGCGAGAAGTTTCTAAGCGCGCCGTTTACGAAATAACTCCGTGATTGCGCGATTATTCCGCCCATTATATCGCGGGCGGTAAGCGAGAACACTCCGTTTCGGGTAAGGAATAGCGGGTCGTTATCCAACGACGAAAAACACCGCCGCGAAATTGCGCCGTCGCCTTTTACGCTGCCAATTGTGCGAAAAATGGTTTTCAAAATACCGTCATCGCCTTTGTCAAACTCGCCCTGGCACATATAAACCGCAACGTCCTCACGTCCGTCTTTATGTACCGCAAGCCTGCCATCCACAGTAGAAAATCCCATAATCGCCGAGTTCGGTTCGCCGATAACAGTAAAATTTGTATCGGGAACGTAAGTCGGATTATCCTCCTTTGAATAGAAGAACCGATTTGGATTTTCGCTATCACCGGTAAAAAGTGCCACGTTTCGTGCTCCGTTTACACCGGAAAATCCTATGATATTGGTTCTCGTGAACGATCTTACATTGTCGGGAATTGCGGCGGGTCTATATTCTGCAGTAATTCGTAGCCAGTCTTCGCCAAGTAATACATACGACGGTCGTGTAATATGCGTCCAAAAATGAACTCTATGAGGATTTCCCGGAGTTGTGGAAGCGTTGGCTGGGCGCTCTTCCCATTCGCCGTTTGATTGTAATATTTCAACACTTATTATAGAGGTGGTGTTTCTTGCAAGGTCCGCGAAAGCAGATCCTCCTAAGTCAAAAAGCGGCATATCACCGCCAAAAGTTTCTGACCATCTATATCCAATCAAATTAAAAGGTTCCACAAACTCGCCGCCCTGCGGAGTTACTAACGCCGTTCCGCCGCCAAATCCTTTGCCGGCAAACACATGCGGAACATATGCAACCTCGGCGGCGGAAACATGTCTTATCGTTTCTCCGTCATATACAAAGTATCCGGTGCCGGCGCCACCGACGGTAACACCTTTGATATATAACTTGCCGCCCATTTCAAATCCGACAAAATTTGAGGAAGCCGCAATCGCGTGATTCGTATCGGCGATTTCATTTCCATTTATATCAAAAAGCCGCCGCCCCACGTGAATAATGGTTTCTCCGTTGTAGGTATATACACCTTGTATTCTGTTCGAAAACTCTCCGACTTTCTCATAGCCCATACGTTTGCGTATACTGCCGACAGAGTCACGTATCATATTTATCGCCTCGGGCGACCGTGATAAACTTACTTGCGTTGGCGAACTGGTTAAGTCCACACCGCGAAAGTTATCAATGTTCAGCACTTTGCGCCCAACGGTCGGCGGAACGTTAAACCTAACCACGAAGCCGCACCACCTTTGCCGCGCCAACGTCAGATTGACCACTTCGCAGATACTGCTCTCGCCCAACTTCGAACTCGTTGCGGTAAATCGCGGCAAGTCCGACATCCTCGTCTTTATAAAGTTGCGATGCCATGTAAAGCGGAAGCAATTCCGCGCCCTTATCGTCCAACTTAAACTCGTAATCGTCAGGCGTCACCGGTGTAATCTTATCATCGTCAGCGTACAAAAGTGACAAACCTTCGTTGCAAGTATAAGGCATCGCTGAAAGATATGGCATGGTGGTGTCGTCCTCAACAATTCGATCTCCATTCAACGCAAACATCTTTTGTAGTGTAATTAATTTTATGTCATACCAAGTCAAACTGTTCATCTCCTTTCGGGGTTTGCGTGAAATCACGCAATCTTCCGCCGAAAACGCGAGGTCAGGTATTTTATATACACGCTCCCTCACGTTTTCGACGAAATCTTACGCAATTTGACGCAAACATAATTTATGTTACTTGTCCTCTGAACTGCCTACTTATGCGCTCTTAGTACTACCATTTCCTTCGGACGAACTACTTTCGCGCCGTAGGTGTAAAGTCCTTTCACCGCGTCGGCAAACAATCCTTCGGGGCGATAAGCTTCGGTCTCATCAATCTGACCCGCGTAAGCGATAGCGTTGTTTGTTCGAACAATCATAAAATCGTCGGTTCCGTCATTATGCAAATTGTTCGATAATCGCACAAGCGCGTTGTTGTACATCCCAATCGCGCCTTGTCTGATCAGATCAACGTTGTTGCTCGCAAGTTCGGTCAACCTATCTTTAAACAGGTTATAGAACCACGGCGAAATAGTGATTGTAATCGTGTCGTTTGTCTGAACGCCGTTCGCCCAAAGTCGTTCGAACGCTTTGTCAACCATTTTCTTCGCCGCTTCGGCGGTGGCAATTTTCGTGCTCGGTGTCGCGTTATCGGTAGTCGTGTCAATCGCTTCCTCGTAGATAACTTTAGCGATATGCGAATCCGCCTCGGTTGCAAGCGCCGCCGCGCTTTCCTTGACAAGTGATTCCATAAGTCCGTTTATTGCTTGCGCTCGGTCAACGTCGTCAATCATAAAGTTAAAAAACTTTGCCTGGTCGATTTCAAGGAACATAGCGGTTCCGTCAACCGTTTCGGGTGCGCCTATGTCGTCGCCGGTGTAATCGCCCACCGTCGGACGTCCGATTCCCAAAATTTTAACTTTCTCACCGCGTTTCGCGTCGCCGTCATACCCAAAATCACAGTCTTGCTTTAGAACTAAGTGCCCTTCCAATTGCCGTTGTATGTTTTCGCTCCATACAGTTGGTTTAAATTTTGAATAAGCCATTTTTAAATCTCTCCTTTGAATTTTGATTTTTTTGATACAATTTGTACTCTTTTAGGCAGATTTACTCCGCCCACTTCCGCATTGATCGTTGAACAACATCAAGCAACCTCGGATTTTTTCTAAAATCCTCACGAGTAAGCTTGTCCACCTCTTCGGGAGAATAATAATCTTTTTCCTCGCCGTCTGTGTTGTTGACTGCGCCGATATACGGCGGCGGATTTTTCGTTTCTCGCAAAGCTTTCGCCCGAACTGCTTCATACGCGACAACAGGATCATATTGCATCGCGACAAGTTTGCAATATTCCTCGCCCAAGTCCGCGACACAGGTCGCTTTAACCTCGGGATAAGCTTCTTTAATTTTCTCAAAATCTTCCCGCATCATATTGTCTGCAACTTCTCTTTCGTATTTGCAGTATCCTCGGATAAGCTCCTGAACTTCGGGTAAGTTTTGAAGAAATTGAATGAATCGCTCTTCGTTTGCCGCTTCGTAGTCGTTTGCGTACTCTGTCTCGTCCGCTTTCGCAGTTTCTTGCGTCTTTTCGGCGTTTTCAACTTCATATGTGTCGTCGATTTTGCCGACTTTTGGGTATTCCATAATTCCCAAACCTCCTTGAAAAATTTTTTGTGATGCGCTTCACAAACACACTTTAGCACGAGAAAGGGTTCAGTTAACAACATTTTCCAAATTTTGCAAAATCTTTCAAAAGCACAAAAAAAGCCTGCATTCGCAGGCTTTCAAAGGTGATTTTCGAATATTAAATTTTTTTGTCAATAGTTTTTGCCAAATTTTTACAATTTGTTCACATTTCGTGTTTTTTATGGTGCAGGCGTGCCTGATTTTACATCTCCGACAAAAGTCTAAGTCCGACTTCAAACTGCCTATCCACAACAACCATGGCGTTTTGCAACCGAATATACAAATTTACTTGCGTATTTACGCAAAGCATTCCGCTTTGATAAAGTCCCGCGCTATACTGAAACGTAATCAACGCATCTCGCAAATTTTCGTCAAAATACTCGCTGTAAACATCGCTGATATGTATGTTAAGAACCCTAAGCGCCTCTCTCGCAAGCCTTACATTCTCGCCTCGAGACCCTAACCAATAGTCAGCCTCGAACGAAAATCTTCCGAATTCCTCAACATTAAACCTCTCCGGTGTGTTTGTAACCAAAACGTCAGGAATAATTCCGTTTCCATGTATGAAATATCCGTTGGGCGTTAAATAATGTGCAATCGTATATACGATTGACTCGCCCCACGGCATTGTGTTCCACCGTTGAATAGTCGCTTTTCCGAACGTGCGGGTTCCAACAACAGGGCCGACTTCGTTGTCGGCAATCGCGCCCGCGACAACCTCTGCCGCTGACGCCGAACGTTCGTTCACAAGCACAACAACGTCGTACTTCTTATAAACAAGGGAAGATACGAAAACTTCATCGTCCACTCCTTCTCTATATCGCTCGGTCACAATCACTCGTTCGCCATATACAAACCTATTCGCAAGCAGAACTGCTTGCTCCATAAATCCGCCGGCGTTATTGCGCAAATCCAACAAAATTTTCGTGATTCCCGCCTCGTCAGCCGCCGCAAGTGCCGCTTCAACGTATGTATCGGTTCTTGAGTTAAACGTTAGAACTCTCAAATGCATAATGTCATAATCTTCTAAAATTTCATATATTACCGGAACTTCTTCCACAATCCTCCGCGTAACCGTGAAGTTAAGCGGGTAATGCTCTCCCGAACGTCGAACTGAAATTTGAACCTCAGATCCAACCTCGCCGCGAACATGGCTAACCATCTGATCTTGCGTAAGTCCTTCAAAAGATGTGCCATTCGCCGCGATTATAACGTCGTCAAGCATTATTCCCGCGTCCATCGCCGCGCCGCCGGGAATAAGTCCGGTTATCAAAAGCCCCCGCGCAACTTGCAGCACATGAACCCCGATTCCGCCAAACTCTCCTTCAAGCGCCTCAAACCAATCGCGCGTTTCCTCTCTGTTTCGGAAAACCGAATTCTCGTCAATCCCCGAAAGCATCGCCCGCGCCGCCAATTCGTAAAGCTCGGGATGATTATCTAAAATTTCCCTAAGCGCAAGCGCGAAAAGATATTCTCCGTCAACTTCCGCATACAAATTATTGTCGGCGATAATATTTTGCATAAACCAAAGCCGATTAAACTCCGGTCCATCTGCAAATGCGGTAATAGCAGAAAAAACCATTATCAACATAACAAATAAAGCTATAACTTTCTTCATTTTAACCAATCCTTTCTATATCATTATTTTTACTTTGTCAAGGACATTTGCCCTAAAAACCCTTTTTGCCGCTGCGGCGGCGAGTGTTTTGCGCTTGTCAGCGCAGGACGACAAGGGTGTGTTGACACCCTTGCAGTAGGTTTCGACCAATCAAACTTCGTCAACAAACGACTCGTTTTCTTGGGAAACCCTTAAGGACGAACCGTTCGCGAAATCAAGATTTCGACGGTTCTGCCTCAAGCCCCAAAAATTTTTTCAAAAAAAATAATGAAACTCCTCGCAAACAACGCTTCGGAGGGCTAAAACTCTAAGCAGTAAACTGCTAAGAGCCTTTATGCCAACCTTGCGGCGCAAACGCGCTATGGCGCTATTAAAAGCGCGCCGCTATATGAGGACTGCAAACAATATCTTCTCAGTTTAGCATGTGCGGCGGCAAAAGCCGCAATCTCGACTGAAACGGTGTTATATCTCGCTAATCTTTCCCGACTCGCTTACGCTCACTGGATAATTCGACTACAGCTTGCATAATACGCAAGCTAAGTCTCATTTACCGCGAATGCGGTTCGCTAACCCAGTTTTATCGTCGCCGGCTTGGCATAAAGCTCTTAGCAGTTTACTGCTTAGAGATTTAGCCCTCCGAAGCGCTTTATGCGAGGAGTTTCAACTGTTGTCGCCGTTTTTTGGCGTTTGCGTCCATAGGCGACCGGGATTGATAAGGGCAGAGCCCTTATCGCCCGTCCGGTAACGGCAGCCCGCGCTTTAGCGCGTGGCATTACATTATGCCGTTTCCTCGGCGCTTTTTGCCGAATCAGTGACACGATGCCCGCAGAGCCTCGCTCTGAATAATGGGTTTTAGGGCAAAGTCCTACAAATCCCGCGCCGCAGGCGCAAATTTTGCAAAACTTTTTTCAAAAGTTTTTGTGCCTTAGGGCATTCGTCCTAATTCTCCTTCTTCTTCACCATTTCCTTGTAATCGCAATTCTCGCTCAAACACACCATCTGCAATGGACCTTTCCCGCGGAATGCCCGCTTTTTCAGCACCATATCGCCGCACTTCGGACATTTTTCCGCCGTCGGCTCGTCCCATGTCATAAAGTCGCAGGTCGGATTTTTCTCGCAACCATAGTATTTTATGCCCTTTTTCGACTTCTTTGCCAAAATCTTCCCGCCGCACTTCGGGCAAACAACTCCCGGAACCTCCTCGGTAATCGACTTAGTGTTCTTACACTCGGGATACCCCGGACAAGCAAGGAACTTCCCGAACCGCCCCTGTTTATAAACCAACATTCGTCCGCATTTTTCGCAAGGAATGTCAGATTCCTCGTCTTTAATCTCAATATGTCCGATTTTCTCCTCTGCCTCCGCCAAAGTCGCGGCAAACGGCGTGTAAAAGTCACTTAAAATACTTTTCCAATCGGTATTCCCATGCTCCACTTCGTCCAACCGCTCTTCCATATGCGCGGTAAACTCAATGTTGACAATATCTTTAAAATTATCTTTCATTAAATCGGTAACAATTTTTCCAAGCTCGGTCGGAAACAGGTTTTTCCCGTCTCGCGCGACATATCCGCGCGCCGTAATGGTAGTAATGGTCGGCGCATACGTACTCGGACGTCCAATCCCCTCTTCTTCCATCGCGCGAATCAACGTCGCCTCGGTATATCGCGGCGGCGGTTGCGTAAAATGCTGCTTACTTACCAATTCTTTCAATTTAAGCATTTGTCCCTCGGTAAGCACCGGTAATTTGCCTTCTTTTTCCTCGTCGCCGTCTTTTCCCTCGATATAAACTTTCATAAACCCGGGAAATTTTATCGTCGAACCCGTCGCCCGAAAAATATAATTCCCAACCGAAATATCGGATGAAACAGCATCCAAAATCGCGCTCGACATCTGCGACGCCAAAAAGCGATTCCAAATCAGCTTGTAAAGCTTGTATTGATCGGCGGTCAGCGAAGCTTTAATATCGTCCGGCGCGAATTCCATAGTTGTGGGGCGAATCGCCTCATGCGCGTCTTGCGCCGCTTTTTTCGATTTGTAAACCCTCGGTGTCGTGGGGATAAATTCATTTCCATAAGTTTGCGCGACAAACGAACGCGCCTCATTCTGCGCGTCCGTCGCAATCCGCAGTGAATCGGTTCTCATGTAAGTTATCAAACCAACCGAACCTTTTCCCTTGATGTCGATTCCCTCGTAAAGCTGTTGTGCCGCCATCATTGTGCGCCGCGCCATAAAATTAAGCTTCCGTGACGCTTCCTGCTGCAACGTACTCGTCGTAAACGGGGGCGCGGGATTTCGCTTCTTCTCCGAACGTTTAACCGATTTCACCGTATAATCCTTGCCCTTAATATCTTTCTCAACTCCGCGTACTGTTTCCTCGTCCGGCAAAGGATACTTCTTCCCATCAGCCGTTCCGTGAAACTTCGCGATAAACGGCAACTTTCCGCCGTCGTTCGTCAAATGCGCGTCAATCGTCCAATATTCCTCGCTTACGAACGCGTCAATTTCCGCCTCGCGATCAACAATCAACCGAGTTGAAACCGACTGAACACGTCCTGTACTAAGCCCTCGTTTTACCTTTTTCCAAAGCAGCGGACTCAACTGATAACCCACGATTCTATCCAAAATCCGCCGCGCCTGTTGCGCGTCCACCAAATCCAAATCAATCGCGCGCGCTTCTTTTACCGCCGCTTTTACAGCGGTCTTGGTAACTTCGTTAAACGCGATTCGGCAATCGGATTTTTCGTCAATCCCCAAAAGATGCGCCAAATGCCACGAAATCGCCTCGCCCTCACGGTCAGGGTCGGTTGCGAGAAACACTTTATCCGCCGCTTTCGCCTCTTTTTTAAGCGAGTTGATAAGCGGCGCTTTCCCGCGCACATTAATATAGCGCGGCTCGAAATTATTTTCGATATCCACGCCGAACTGACTTTTGGGCAAGTCCCGCAAATGTCCCATTGACGCGAGAACGCTGTAGTTACTTCCCAAATATTTCTTAATAGTTTTCGCCTTAGCAGGCGACTCTACAATAACTAAATATTTTTTTGGCATTTATGTGATCTCCTTATGGTCTTTAATATCAAATTTTGTTAGAGCGAAGCCTTTGTAGCTCTTTTTCAGAGCGAGGCTCTGCGGGCATTGTGTCCTGCCGGACGGGCATTAAGGGTTCTACCCTTAATAATCCCGGTCGCCTGGCGATCACAAACGCCAAAAAACGGCGATTTGTGCCGCGAGCGGCGACGATAAAAGCATTGGTTAGCTAACCGCGTTCGCGGAAAGATTAGCGAGATGAAATGTCGCTGTCAGTCGAGATTGCGGCTTTTGCCGCCGTACGTACTTGACTAAATGGATGTTGATTGCAATCCTCAATTAAGCGGCGCGCTTTTAATAGCGCCATAGCGCGTTTGCGCCGCCTGTTTTGTAAAACTTTTTTAAAAGTTTTTCGTGGATTGACAAGGATTTCGATAAATCCTTGTCGTCCTGCCCTGACAAGGGCAAAAGACTACAGAGCCTTGCTCTGAATAATGGTTTTTAGGGCAACGCCCTAAAAACTTGCGCCGCAGGCGCAAAAACCCCTACGCCAACGTATATTTCTTCCCCGGTAACTCGGCAATTACACCTTTCATTTGCAACATCATAACGCCGCTATTTACTGCGGTAACATCAAGTTCGCTTCCTCGTATAATTTCGTCTATATGCGTTGTGTCGTGATCGTATATGTATTTTACAATCATTTGCTCGGTGTTATTCAACTCACTGTATTTAGGAATTTGCTCAACGCTTGCCGGTTTTGGCTTAACAATCGGCGCAGTCGGTTTCGGTTGCGCAGGTGCCGCTTGTTTTCGCATGCCGCCGCCTCGTCGCTTATCTGCGCTGTAATCTCTATACTCATACTCCGGAATACTGTCTTTGTCAAGATTATTTACTAACAATTCAGGATATTCCGCCAAATATTCCGATAAAACGTCAAACGCGCCGCGCGTAATCTTCGCGCCGTCACCGATTAAGCGGTTAGGCAGTTGTCCCGTCGACGTGCTTGCGTTATGCGGCACGGCGAATAGGTCGCGATTAAATTCAAGCGCGTAATTCGCGGTATGTCGCGCGCCGCTTCGGTTCAAACCTTCAACAATAACCGACCCCATCGAAAGTCCGGCAATAATTCGGTTGCGAATCGGAAATTTAAACCCTTTTGTCGGATATCCCGGCGGCTCTTCGGCAATTACAGCGCCAAAACCGGGCTCTTGAATTTTATCATACAAATCCTTGTTCGTGCGGGGATAAATCACATCAACACCGCCCGCAAGCACCGCAACAGTTGGCTTGCCCGCTTTAAGCGCGCCAACATGCGCGCAACGGTCAATTCCGTCCGCCATTCCCGAAACAATCAAAACGCCGCACTTTGAAAGCTCGTATGCTATATCGTGCGCCATTTTTTGTCCGTACGGCGTGCAAATCCGCGTTCCGACAATCCCGATTGTGACAAGATTGTCAATGTCCGGAAGTTCGCCTTTAACGTACAGTATGCTCGGATGCCCCGGGATTTGCCGCAATCGCTTGGGATACCGCTCATCGTCCATGGTAATCATCTGAATGTTCTTTTTTTCACATTCTTCGACGATTCGCTTTGCCTCGTCTAAACTTTTATCTCGAAATGCGAAAAGCGAACCAAGCCCAAGATGAAAAATTCTCGATTTATCCAATTTTTCGGCGTGATAAATGTTTTCCGCGCTGTCAAACAGGCGAATCGCCTTATCCACCTTATAATGATCATGTCCTAAACGCAAGTTCAACCAAAGCTGATAAAGTATATTATTTTCCATTTATATCGCTCCATCCTTTGAACATCGCAATCCCTGCCGCCACCGCGGCGTTTAACGATTCTGTTTCGTTCGCCATTGGAATTTTCACCTTCTTGTCGGACAATGTTAAAAGCTCGTCCGATACGCCGCTCGCCTCGTTTCCGATAATAAGCGCGCATTTTTCGGTGAAATGAACGGTATTTATATCAACCGCTTCTTCTATCGCAGTCGCAACCACTTGAAATTCTGCGTTTTTTATGCTTTCTATGGTTTCTGAAACATTTGGCGCATTAATAAACTTCGTCCGAAAAATTCCGCCCATACTAGAGCGCACAACCTTAGGATTATAGATATCCACGCAACTGTTGCACAACACAATCGTCGAAAATCCAAATGCGTCGGCGGTTCGGATAATCGTTCCCATATTCCCCGGTTCGTTAATTCCATCAAGTATCAAAACCCGACTCAAATCCGCGAAGTTCGGCGCTTTGCCATCAGGAATACGAATCACCAACAAAACTCCTTGCGGAGTGGTTGTTTGCGAAACCATCGAAAACAGCTTTTCGGATACAGTATATACGCAAACGCCCAAATCGTCAAGCTTTTTTTGAAAATTCACGTTTTGCCGCACAAACTCGTCGGTCAAAATGGCATAGGAAATTTGAGGTTTGCCGTAAGTCAGCGCCTCGGCGCATAATCGCTCGCCCTCCGCGACAAACTCGCCCGACTTCGCACGATATGAAGAACGCCAAAGCTTCTTCGTATGTTTCAATATTTTATTATCTTTACTCGTAATATTTATCATAATTCTAAAATATCACAATCGTAAGATAATGTCAATTAATTTACAATTAATTTACATATTGTAATTTTTGCGCGAATGTGATATACTACCATTAAAATTATAATAAAATGAGCGAAAGGTAGTGTACAAATGAAAATTATCAAACAGAATTTCAAAGGATTTTTGGTAGGAGTTATCGTAACGGCTTTGGTTATAGGCTCGGTTTTTGCCGCGCCGGCTTTGGAGACGATTAATATTGCCCGCGGCGGGATTAACGTATATTTTATGGACTTTCCAATGGAGCTTAACGACGACCGGGGAAATCCTATCGAACCTATGATCTACAACGATCGAACTTTCATTCCTCTTCGAGCAATGATGGAAACGTTCGGCTTTGTCGTTGAATGGGATAGCGATAACTACACCGTATATGTAATCGGACATATTACGGCGAAGCATATTTTGGTTGAAACATATGAGCAAGCCGAGGCTATTGAATTAGCGCTTTGGGCGGGAATCGACTTTGACGAGTTAATGTGGGAATTCTCGATTGACCCCGGCACGGCTATGTTCCCGGGTGGATATACATTTGGCAGAGGTGAAATGATTCCCGAATTTGAAGACGCGGCGTTCGCCCTTGCGGTGGGCGAAATAAGCGAAATCGTCCCGTCGGTGTTTGGGTATCATATTATCAAGCGAGTTCGCTAATTTGCGAATTTGCGTGAAATTACAAAAGCACAAACTAAGTTTGCGTCAAATTACGTGATATTTCGTCGAAAACGCATGGGAGCGTGTATACAAGATACCCGACCATGCGTTTTCGGCGGAAGATTGCGTGATTTCACGCAAACCGAGAGGTGAGCATATTGAATGTTGCTATAATTACGGATTCTTTCCCGCCTATGGTGGACGGCGTAAGTAAGTGTGCTTTGGGATACGCTAAATCCTTGTACGAAGGAGATTACGGTGATTGTATCGTTATCGCGCCGCAGGTGCCGAAGGCGAAATACAATTATCCTTTCCCCGTTTATCGGTTTGTGTCGATTGGCTTGCCGTATGCCGAATACCGCGCGGGGCATCCGTTTATTCCGACGCTGGCTTCGAAATTGAAGAAGATGAACATTGATATTCTTCATGTTCACAGCCCGTTTACCGCCATGACCATCGCGCGCGAGCTTCGGTATTTTTTGAAAGTTCCGATCGTGTTTACGCAGCATACGAAATGGGATTTTGATATTAAGCGCGCCGTTCCTGGGAAGTTGTTGCAAAACAACATTTTGCGCTTTGCGTATAACAACATTCGCGCCGCGAACGAAGTATGGACGGTTAGCCGCGGCACGGGCGAATACCTAAACGAACACGGCTACGACGGCGAATATATAGTGATGCCGAACGGAACCGATTTCTCGCAAGGAAACGTTAATCCCGAATTTTTGGCGGACATTGAAACGCGGTTTAACCTGCCGAATGACGTTCCGACCATGCTTTTTGTCGGGCGAATGATGATGTACAAAAATATCGGACTGATAATCGAAGCGCTTGACATTCTACGGCGGCAACAGTTCGAATTTCGTATGATTTTCGTGGGTGACGGCGAAGATTTGCCGAAAGCGCAAAAACTTGCGGCGGATAAAGGGCTTGACGACGTTATACACTTCGCCGGACGGGTGAATGATCGAGAGATGTTGAAAGCTTATTATACCCGCTCGGATTTGTTTCTGTTTCCGTCGGTATACGACAACGCGCCGCTTGTTGTGCGCGAGGCGGCGGCTTGTTCTTGCCCGTCGGTAGTGGTGCGCGGAAGCTCAACTTCCGAGATTTTAGAAGACGAAGTTACCGGCTTTTTCGCCGCCGAAACTGCCGAAAGTGTGGCGGAAGCCATACAAAAGGCGTTCTCGAATCGTGAGAATCTCGAAACAATCGCCGCAACTGCCGCCGAAGAAGTATTTTTGCCATGGAATAAGGTGATACAACGTTCGGTGGATCGATATGAAATAGTGAAAAAAACGTACGACGACGAACGTGAACAACGGTGAGTTTATGAAAATGTTTAAATTGCCCGAAAATGTTATATATATTCTAAAAACCCTCGAAACCAACGGATTCGAGGGTTACATTGTTGGCGGGTGCGTTCGGGATTTGCTGCTTGAAAAAGAACCGAACGATTGGGACGTTACCACCAACGCGTTGCCTGTGCAATTGTTCGAAATCTTCCCGAAAAGCGTAGACATCGGCTCTGCACATGGTACCGTCGGCGTGATATTCGGCAGTAATGATATTGTTGAAGTCACAACCTACCGTATCGACGGTGATTACACCGATAATCGCCGACCGGACAGCGTTATATTTACGCCAAACTTGTCCGACGATCTCGCGCGGCGCGATTTTACGATAAACGCAATGGCGTACAACGAAAGCGGCGGACTTATCGACTTATACGATGGTATTGATGATTTGCGGCATGGCATGATCCGCTGTGTCGGCGACGCGAGCCTGCGATTTCGCGAGGACGCGCTTCGCATGTTGCGCGCCGTGTGCTTCGCGGCGCAGCTTGGGTTCGAAATCGAGCCGAAAACCTACGACGCCATTTGCTTGAATGCTCAGCTTATCCAAAATATAAGCGCCGAACGAATTCGCGCCGAACTTGATAAAATATTGTTATCCGATAATCCGCGCCGCCTTGAAACCATTGTAAATACCGGGTTGGGCGAGTTTATATTTCCCGAATTTGTGCAGTGTTTCGCGACAGAGCAAAATACGAAGTACCATATTTACGACGTCGGCGAGCATACGCTGCGTGCGGTGGAAAACACGCCGAAGCGGTTGAACGTTCGCCTTGCGGCGTTGTTGCACGATTGGGGAAAGCCCGCGACGCGCACGACAGACGAAGACGGCGTTGATCATTTTTACGGGCACGGCGAAATTTCGGTTGAACTTGCGCAAAATTTCCTAAGTCGCCTAAAGTACAGCAACAAAATCAAGGACGCCGTTTTGCCGCTTGTAAAATATCACGACACGCAAATCAATCCTGAAAAAAAAGCCGTCAAACGCGCGATTAATAAGCTGCTCAAACACTCCGAAAAAGTCGATGATACGCTGTTTTTAGATTTGTTGGACTTGAAAATCGCGGATACATTGTCGCAAAACCCCGAATATTCAGGCGAACGGCAAAAACTTGCCGCCGACCTGCGAAAAATCTACTTTGAAATCAAGGAAAACCAAGAGGCGCTCACGATTGCCGATCTTGCGATAGGTGGGCGAGATTTGATTGAACTTGGCGTTCCCGAGGGAAAAGAGATTGGCGATGTTTTGAAGAAATTACTGGATATCGTACTGGAAAATCCTGAGCTGAATGATAGAGAGAAATTGTTTGAGCAAGCGCGCTTACTTCGCTAAAAAAAGAAAAACGTTATGATTGTGGTTACAATTGTAACGTTTTTTTTATTTAACTATATTATGATTGTATGAAAAATTAAATAATAATGGTCAAAAGACCGAAAAGGAGCTGATAAAATGGGTACGGGATATTTAAAGGTTGAGGTTCATACCGCATATGACGCGCTGCCGATACCGGGCGCAACGGTCATTGTCTCAAATCCCAACGGAAGAATAATTCATCAAGGTACAACAGACGAAAGCGGAGAATCGGGCATATTCCGCCTAAGCGCACCGGATAAACAATATACGCTTATGCCGAATTACAAAGGAATTCCATATTCTACATACGATGTTGTTATAAAAGCTCCGGGATATGTGACGCGGCACATAAGCGGCATTTACGTCGAGGATGGAGAAACTTCCATTCTAACCGAAGAGTTGACGCCGCTTTCGAGTGGCAATATGGTTGAAACCGACGAGTACATAGACGTTCCGCAGCACGCGCTTTTAAGCAAGGAACCTCATTTGCAAGCCGTTCCGCCGCCGCCCGCGCCTGAATCGGGTGAAAACGTTATGGCGGCGATTGATCCTCCGCTAATGGCAGCTAGTGCGGCGACAGTTGGCGGAACAATCGGCACAGGCGTTCGAATTCCCGAGTTTATAACGGTTCACCTCGGACATTTTTCCAACACGTCGGCGAGAAACGTCCGCGTCCGTTTCGCCGATTACATAAAAAACGTCACCTCGCACGAAATTTATGCAACGTGGCCGCGGAACGCAATACTGGCAAATATCCACGCTATTGTAACATTCACCTTGAACAGGATTTACACCGAGTGGTACAGGAGCCGCGGATATAATTTCGACATAACCAATTCCACCCGAAACGATATGATGTTCGTATACGGCGGGCAGGTTTTCCAAAACATCAGTCAAATGGTTGACCAAGTTTTCAATACATACGTTCGCCGAATCGGTTTTGAAGATCCGTTTTTCACCGAGTTTTGCAACGGAACCACCGCAACTTGCCCCGGTATGTCGCAATGGGGGTCTGTAACCCTTGCCAATCGCGGTCTATCGCCGCTTGAAATTTTGCGCTCGTACTATCCGCGGGATGTTGAGTTGATTACCAGCAATAATATCGGCGGAATTGCCGCATCTTACCCCGGAACCGCGTTGCGATTAGGTAGCAGCGGTGACTCTGTGCGGCGAATGCAAAATATGCTTAACCGAGTTCGGGTAAATTTCCCCGCGATTCCTCGAATCGAAACCCCGAACGGAACGTTTGACGCGCAAACCGATGCCGCGGTTCGGGCGTTTCAACGCACGTTCAACTTAACTGTCGACGGAGTGGTCGGTCCCGCGACATGGAATCGAATAAATTTCATATTTGTCGCGGTAACCGATCTTGCGGAGTTGACTTCCGAGGGAATAAGAAATACTATTGGCGAGCGTCCGCCGAATGTCGTCTTGCGGAGCGGTTCCCGCGGCACGGATGTTCTGCAGCTGCAATTTATCCTCAATATCGTATCGCGATTTTATCCCGAAGTTCCGTCGGTTATCGAGGATGGCGTTTTTGACGCGCGCACGTTAAATTCGATCAGAGAATTTCAACGCCGTTTCGGATTGAACGTTGACGGAATTGTCGGCCCGCTTACTTGGGGCAGATTATACGAAGTTTACAGAGGAATCGACCGAAACACCAATATTCCGCATCCGCCTGTTGTTACTCCGCCGGGGACGCCGAGCTGGGTTCGTCCGCCGTATCCGGGAGTGCTGACCCGGCAAGGCTCGCGCGGCGAAAATGTGCGAATTATTCAATCTTATATCACCGCGATAAGCAGATCTTTCCAAAGTATACCGCCACTAAACGTGGATGGAATCTTCGGGCCGCTTACAGATACGTCGGTTCGCGCGTTCCAACGAGAGTTCGGCTTAGTTCCGGACGGAATTGTCGGGCCTATTACCTGGAATAAGATTTTCGACGTTTACGAATCTTTGCAGGACGGAAGTGAGACCACGCCGCCTGTGGTGCCTCCAACGCCGCCTGTTACACCGCCGCCCCCACCACCGGGACCATTTGTTCCCCCACCATATCCGGGAACGTTGATTCGGCAAGGCGCGAGAGGCGACAATGTGCGGCTTATGCAGACATATCTCACCGCGATCAGCAGGGTGAACTCGAATGTGCCTGCGTTAACCGCGGACGGAATCTTCGGCCCGCTTACAGATGCGTCGATTCGCGCGTTTCAGCGGCAGTACGGATTAAATCCCGACGGAATTATCGGTCCGCTTACATGGAACCGAATTGTGGAAGTTTATGCAAGTATACTTGCGGGCAATCCTATTGCGCCCACCACTCCGCCGCCGACACCGCCAAACGCGAATCGTCCGTATCCCGGAGTTTTCCTGCGCAACGGCTCTCGCGGCGACGATGTGCGGTTTATGCAGCAAGCGTTGGTAGATGTTCGCGCGTTAAATCCGAACTTGCCGCTCATTGCCGTTGACGGAATCTTCGGACCAAGAACCGAAGAAGCGGTTCGCGCGTTTCAGCGTTGGCAAGGACTTGTCGCCGACGGAATTATCGGCCCGATAACATGGTATGCGGTATTGGATCAGCGTAGTTTGCTGGTGTAAGGAGGTAGCGTATGCCAATTATAAAAATTTATAACAACGATACCAACCGAATTGAAACATATTTCCGCTGTGACGGTGAAACCATGCCGTATATAACCGGAAACACACTAACGGTTCGAGAGTTTCGCGGAACAAGCAGAAGTGACATCTTATGGACAGAAAAGCGCGCGATGCAAGCGTGGAATAGGTTCAGAAGTTCGTACGGAAAGCCGATTCGTGTCGGAAGCGGCTTCAGACGTCCGTTTGAGGGCGGACATAGCCAGCAGTCGCAACATTACGCCGGCGTCGCTTTCGATGTGGGGCAAAATCTTTGCAACACCGAAAGATTGCACATGAGAAGGCATGCGAATCACTCGAGAATATTGAGCTTTGTCGATCATGTGTTAAACACGCCGAGTTGGGTTCATTTTGATAATCGCCGCGGAAAATCCGCTTGCAAAACAGGTGGATATCCTATGGTGAGACATGGAAGTCGTGGAGTGTACGTGTTTGTGTTGCAAGACGTTTTGAGGCATTTGTGCTACGATGTCGGCGAGTTAGACGGAATTTTCGATAATAAAACCGCACACGCGGTGAAAGCTTATCAAAGGAAGAGAGGATTAGTTGTTGACTGCGTTGTCGATTGCGAAACGTGGAGTAATTTGATGTGCGACGTGGTTTGCAGGTGTTAGGCTAATAAAAAAACCGCTTGAGAGAGCGGTTTTTTTATTGCGCCCAACGGGCGCGGGGTTTTATGGCGTTGCCCTAAAAACCATTTTTGCCGCTGCGGCGGCAGGGCTAAAACCATTTTGCGCCTGCGGGCGCGAGCTAAGGTCGTCAAGGGTATTATCGAATACCCTCGACACACCCCGAAAAACTTTTGAAAAAGTTTTACCAAAACAGCGGCGCAAACGCGCTATGGCGCTATCAAAAGCGCGCCGCCATTTTGGCGAGATAGCCGCATTCGCGGAAAGATTAGTTTATACGAACGCCGCTTCCGTTCGAGAACGGCCCGTGCCTAAAAGCGCGAGATGTTGTTTGAGCAGAGTGTGTTGATTGCACTAATGATCGCCCGCGGTTCCGCCGGCGGGGTACCCGCCCGACGCTTTTTGTCGGGGAGGGTCGCGGCGGGGAGGGCGACGGTTTTAGTTAAGTTTTTGACGCACAAAAACTTGTGGGATTGTCAAGGGCTAGTCCTTGACAAAGTTAATTATAAAAATTTATAGTATAAAAAAACCGCCTTTTCGGCGGTTTTTATATTGGTTTCAAACTATTAAAGTTACAGTTCTACGCCGTAAACAGCGTGCCCACCGATTTTCCGTCGAAAATATCGTAAAGTTCGTCCAACTTACTTCCGTTCGCGATAATCATGTTAATGCCGTATTTTGTCGCGATTTCGGCGGCTTTGATTTTGGTAACCATTCCGCCTGTTCCGAATTTGCCGCTCGTATCGCCGGCGAGAGATGTAATTTTATCGGTAATCTCGTAAACCACAGGAATAACCATCGCGTCGGGGTTTTCTTTCGGATTTTTATCGTAAAGTCCGTCGATATCCGACAATATAATAAGAAGGTCGGCGCTCACAAGTCGTGCGACATATGCGGATAGTGTGTCGTTATCGCCGAAATTGATCTCAAAAGTTGAAATCACGTCGTTTTCGTTGACGATTGGGATAATTCCGTATTCGAACATGGTTGAAAATGCGTTAATCGCGTTGTTGCGCCGATCTTCGTCGTCCAAAACGTCGCGAGTAAGCAAAACCTGTGCGCAAGTTTGCGAATACTCCGAGAAAAATTTGTCGTAAATTGACATAAGCTGTCCTTGCCCGACCGCCGCCATTGCCTGTTTTTGCGGCACTTCTGTCGGACGTTCCGACAATCCCATTTTTCCAACGCCGACGCCAATCGCGCCGCTTGTCACAAGAACGATTTCCAATCCTTGATTCATTAAGTCGGATAGCACGCGGGTTAACATTTCAACGCGGCGCAGGTTTAGCTTGCCGCTTTCGTGGGTTAGAGTTGAAGTTCCGACTTTAACTACTATTCTTTTGAATTCTTTCATATGAATCTTCCTTTCGGTTTTTACGCGAATTCAATTATATACCTTATCGAAAGAATTGTCAACATTTGCTTGCAAAAATAGTACGCGTAATATATAATGGAAGCATGAAAAAATTGAAACTAATTTTAACCGTAATATTTGTGCTGGTTTGTGTAGCCGCAGTTGTAATTGGTAATAATAATTCAGGCGCGGAAATTTCGCAAACCGAATTTTTGATGGATACCATGGCGACAATTCGAATTCATGGTCGTGGAAATTCCGCGCGTGACGCGATAAACGCGGCGTTTGCTGAAGCGTGGGAAATCAAGCGGATAACCGATTATTTTGACGAAAATTCCGAGGTTTCAGCGATAAACCGCGCCGCGGCGGGCGAGCGGATTGCCATATCGCCGCATCTTTTCGAAATTTTGACGATTGCGCGGGGCATTTCGGAACTGTCGGACGGAGCGTTTGATATTACGGTTGCGAGTGTTATGGATTTGTGGGACTTTCGAGGCGAACCGAGAGTGCCGAGAGAGAACGAACTTGCCGTCTTGCTTCCGTTTGTGGATTTCCGTGGAATTACGCTGCACGCCGACGGAACGGTGAGCAAAGCCGCGGACGAGATTCGGATTGATTTGGGAAGTATCGCGAAAGGATACGCCGCCGACATTGCGGCGGAAGTTTTGCGAGAACGCGGCGCTCGTTGGGGAATCGTAGATTTCGGCGGCGATATTGTTGTGTTCGGCAATCGGGCGTTTAATATCGGACTGCAACGCGCTTTCGCCCCGCGCGGCGAGTATTGGAAAGTTGTTGAATCGCGGAATTCGGCGATTGTGACGAGTGGCATATATGAGAGATATTTTATTGAAGGTCTCCAAATTTATCACCATATTATAGATCCGTGGACGGGAAGACCGGCGAGAAGTAAAGAATGTTGCCCGTCAGAGTTGTATGCCGTGTCGGTTGTTGGCTCGACTGCCGCAAGGGCGGACGCGGTTGCGACGGCGGTGTTTGTTATGACTGCTCGCGGGTATTCAGAAGAGCAATTGCGGGAATTATTTTCGGAATACGATATATATTTTGAGTTTGAGGGGCGATAAATATATGTATGATCTAATTATTATCGGTGCGGGGCCGGCTGGTTTGTCGGCGGCGATTTATGCCGCGCGGGCGGGGCTTGACGTTGTTGTGTTCGAGCGAATGTTTGCGGGCGGGCAGGTTGTGTCCACCTACGAAATCGAAAATTATCCGGGAATGGTTGATTTTATAAGCGGACCTGATTTGGCATACAAGTTCGAAGCGCACGCGAGAAAATTTGATGTCAATATTGTATATGAAGAAATTCTGCAAATTTCAATCGAAAATGACGCGAAAATCGTTAAAACGTCGAAAGGCGAGCATGCTTCGCGCGGAATTATTCTCGCGATGGGCGCGAATCCGAAACCGCTCGGAATTCCGAGGGAAAAACAGCTTATCGGAAGCGGCGTTTCGTATTGCGCGACTTGCGACGGCGCGTTTTATAAAGGTAAGGACGTTGCGGTTGTCGGCGGCGGAAATACGGCGGCAGAGGACGCGCTTTTCCTCGCGCGCTTCTGCAACAAGGTGTATTTGATTCATCGGCGTGACGTTTTGCGGGCGGACAGCGTGCTTGCGAAGAAAATCTCGGCTGAACCGAAGATTGAAACGGTGTTCGACAGCGTTGTTACCGAAATTTTAGGTGAAAAGGTGGAAAGTGTCACCGTCGAGAACGTGAAAACCGGTTTTTCAGGTAATGTTGAAGTCAGCGGCCTATTCGTCGCGGTCGGAACCGCGCCGCAAACTGCGTTGGTTAGGGATTTGGTTGTTTTATCGCCGAGCGGGCATATTATTACCGACGAAAATATGCGTACAAACGTTGACAAAATTTATGCTGTCGGCGATATTCGGGACAAGCTTTTGCGGCAGGTTTTAACCGCGGCGGCGGACGGAGCAGTTGCGGCGACGGTTTTTGCCAACGAAATTAGCCGAATTTAGAAGAAAATTTTGCAAAAGATAAAAATTTCAAATATGGGAATATTAAATTTATAAAATTTTTAAAAAATTTATAAATTTTACAAACTCCTCAAAGTCTTATGTTTCAATGGTTACATGAATTTTTGTGCAAGTTGCTCAAAAAAAACTTGCAAATTTATATAAAAATTTTAAAAAAAGTATTGAAATATTTTCAAAAACATTGTATAATAGGTACAAATGTGCGAGAATTTAGGCACTTAATATCGAAAAATAATAAAGGCCAGGTGGTGTAAACCCACTTGTGTCGGCATTTTCAATATATATCACTAAGGAAGGAGGAATAGTTAAGCCAAATATGTTTTTAGGCTTATAACCTTATGAGGAGTTATTTATGCAATCTTGAAAATAGAGAAACACTTAAGGGAGGATTAAAAATGAAGAGAAATAGTAAGTTGTGGAAAGTTTTAAGTTTAGTAGTAGTAGTGGCAATGGTATTGGCAGTTATGGGTGCAACCGCTTTTGCGAATTTAGCGGTGACGATTGACGAAGTTACGTGGAGTGTGGCTACTCGTACAATTTACGTTGACTACACGGTTACGTACAACGACAACAATCCTGCTGCGGGGCACCAAACTACAGTTATGATGTGGAATGTAGCGGCGGCAGCTGATGTAAACACGCCTTTTGCAGGTTCTAGCTTGTCTTACGTTAATCAGTTTGACGAAGCAACACAAAGCGGAACATTGCAAATTCGTGCAACATCTGACTTTATCCGTTCAAACATGTTATACGCGCTTTGGATTAGTGGAGAAGGCGCAACTGCTCAATCAAATGTTGGTATCGCGCTTGTAAATACTGAAATTCCTGTTCTTACAGGCGAAGATATCGGTTCTGCGGCGTATCCTACAATTTTTGGACTTGGAGCAGCACAAGCTAGCAGAGATATTGTTGCTGCTGTTACCGGTGGTGACATGTCTGAGTTTACATTAGCACTTGACGCCGGCGCAAGCACATTGCCGGACGGCGCTACTGTTTCATTTACCGGAAGAAACATGATTGTTACTGCACCTGCAGGTGGCTTTGATGACACTATTGCAAACGGAGTAATCGTGGTTACTGTTACTGATTACTATGGTGATACAACTACAGTAAACGTTTATTGGGCAGTTGATGTAATTGAAGGACCGCCAGTTTATGACATAATAACATTGGCTTCTGATTTGTTCGCTGATTTGGACGGAGAAATCAGCTGGATGACTGACCATAGTGCATGGAGCAGAGTTATAGTTAGAATCGACCTTGGCGACGAAACCTATGCTGACTTTGTACCTAATATTTCTGGCGCGACGAGCCAATACTGGTTCTGGTCTCCACAGTTACAAGCGTTTGACGGATTAGTTGAGTGGACTCCAGCTTCAGCCGGAGATGTACCGACTATAGAGTTTGAGCCGTTTACCGGAGATAATACTGATAGAACTATCGCATTCTACGGAGCATATACTGCTTTGGATTCAGACGATGTAGTTACGATGGCTGACGTTCTTGTTGCTGTAGGTTTGTGGAACGGTATGTTGGTTGACGGAAATGGTGTTGCAATAGACATTACTCCACAAATGTTGTTGTCATTTGATGTTGCTGGCACAGGCGAAATTAGCTTGAACGGGTTGTTGGATATTATCAACTTCTGGAATGGCACAACTTCTGAAATGGTTTCTGAGTTGCTTAACACTTACGGACGTTAGTCTGTGTGTAGGTATAATATTAATATTTAAGGAGAATAAAATATGAAATTCTCTACAAAAATACTTGCACTGCTGGTCTGCATGGTAATGATTTTAACTGTATTGCCTTCAACGGTAGTTGCAGATGCTGCGACAACTCTTAGCTTTGGCGGTGCAGGTGTTGTGAACAACACTTTAACTGTTAGAGTTCCGGAAGGCGGAACTACTGATATCACATTGACGATTAATGCATCAGGTGAAGTTCAGTCGAACGGTGGAAGACTGCGTTTTGGTTTTGAGCAGACTCGCATGACTGGGGTAAGCGTTGCTTCCCCTACGGTCGGAAATTTGCAATTTTCCGGTCTTAATCGTTGGACTGATGACCCGACTTTAGGCACCGCGACTGTGCGCTCAGAAAATGTGGGAGCGTATACCAGAGGGGTCGATATAAACTATCTAAGCTTGGGTGGTTTGGTTAATGTTGCTAACCTTGGATCAGTTACTTTACGAGTAGCTGATCCGGGTGATACTTCGGTTACAACCACTATAAGTTGGTATTATTATGACCTTGCCGGCTTGACTGTTACATCACAAGATCTTACAGTAACAATTGAGCGAAGGCAGGGGCCGGAAGTTTATGATGTAATAGTATTGGCTTCGGATGATTTATTCCCTGACTTGGATGGAGTTATTAGTTGGATGAGCGACCACAGTGATTGGAGCAGAATTTTGGTTAGAATAGGACTTACGGATGACAGTTATGAGGATTTTGTTCCTTATATTCCGGGAGTTGCAAATCAATACTGGTTCTGGTCACCACAGTTGCACGCATTCGACGGATTGGTCGAGTGGACTCCTGCTACGATTGGAGATTTGCCGGCTATAGATTTTGAACTGTTTGAAGGAAATCATATTGGAAGAAAGCTTGCGTTTTATGGAGCGCACGGCGCTTTGGATTCAGACGATATAATTACAATGACTGATATTCTGATCGCAGTAGGCTTGTGGAACGGCATGTTAGTCGATGGAAGTAGTGTTCCAATAGATATAACTCCGCGTATGTTGTTATCATTTGATGTTCGTGGGGAAGGGAACATTAGTCTGTCTGGCTTGTTGAATATGATTGATTTTTGGAATGGCACAACTGCGGAAATGGTTTCCGTGTTGATTAACAATTACGGGCGTGATTAGTCTGTATGCGTCGAGAAATAATTAATTTATTTATTAAGGATATAGGGAGGATAAAACATGAAATTCACTAAAAAAATGCTTGCACTATTGGTTTGCATGGTAATGGTTTTGAGCGTATTACCTTTAACCGTAGTTGCAAGTGCGACAACTCTTAGCTTTACGGGCACGGGTGTCGCTAACAATGCTTTAACTGTTATGGTTCCGGCAGGCGGAACTACTGATATCACTCTGACGATTAGTACGTCAGGTGGGGTTCAAGCAAGCGGAGGAAGAGCGCGTTTTGGTTTTAACCCGGCTCACGTGACTGGTCACGCGTTCGCTGATGCTGCTGGTTTGCCGTACTCAGGTGCGAATCGTTGGACTGATGATCCGACTTCAGGCGCTGCTGGTGTACGTTCGGCAGATGTAAGAGCTGCTACTAGAGGTATGGACATACAGTTTTTATCTTTGGCAGGTCCTGTAGCTGCTCCATCGTTTGGTAATGTTACTTTACGAGTAGCTGACCCGGGTACTACTCCGATTTCAACAACTATAAGCTGGTATTTTTATGAACTTGCTGGTTTTACTATTACAGCTCAAAATCTTGTTCTAAACATCGAGCGTACAACAAATGTTGACGGTGCTGACCTTGTGGCGGCTACTAACATGTTGAACGCTACAACAACTGTTGTTGGCGGAACTGCTCCAGCACTTCCGACTTTATTCCCGGCTGGCGCAGGCAATGTTAACATCGCTTGGACAGGATTTAATCCGAACCAAGTGGCACAAACACTTACAGGTACGGTTTCACTTCCGTCAGGTTCTCCGTTTGCAGGAATCGACCTTGTTGCAAGCGCATTCACCGGACTTGGAACTGCTCCACATAACTGGACTGTAACTGTTACTGGCGCAACTGCTGGCACATTTACCCTTACAGGTAATATCGGTCTTGGAACAATCCATACAGCACCGGGTCCCTTCGAAAGAGAGATTGATCACGCTGATGATGTTACTATCGATACTCTTGTTGAAGCTATTGCTGCTGGTATGGAAGCTCTTCCGACAACGGCGACGGTTAACGTAGGTTCGTTGACAAATCAAACTGCTACTATTACTTGGAATCCTAATTTGTCAGGCACATTGGATTTAGGAGAAGAAGGTGATACAGTTCAAGCTACCGGTACTGCTGTTGTAACTGGTCTTTCGCATCCGATTAATGTTCACGCTGTTTTGACTGTTGGACCTGCCGGACAAAGAATTGTTCAATCAATCATTGAGCCGGAAGTAATTGAACTTGCTACTGTAGCAGGTACTGCAATTACTAATTGGGTTGCTCAACTTGCAGGCAGAGATGCGGAAGTAGAATACAGACTTCGCAACCCTGAAACCGGAGCATTATTACCGGGCGAACCTCGTGAAGCTACTCTTGACATTGAATGGGTTACAGAACCGACAAACGTTAATTTTGAGACTTTTAGAAGAGTTCGTGTAGGTTATGCTAGACCTGTAACTCCTGCCGGAACTCTTGGAGCTACAACTATTCCGGCTTGGTATGTGCCTTCAGATTTAACTATCCCTGTTTACTTGACAGTTATTCCTGCAAGTGCTAACCAATTCGTAATTACTACTCCTCGTGTTAACAGAGATAGACCTGTTACTATCGTATTCGGTGGCGCTTTAGGTAGTGTTACAGCAGCTGACATTGAAATCAGAAACTCTGCAAATGTAGATGTAACAGAGCACGCTACAATCACTATCGCTGGAAACACTATTACGTTTACTTTACCGCGAGCTAACTTCCCGGTTGGATTCTACACAGTTACGATTGACGGTTACACTCCTGTGACTGAAGGTCAAAACAGATTCCAAATCGTGAACCAAGCTCCACCGCCAATCACAACAGGACCTCCGGGACAACCAGGACCGGGACCAGGTCCTGGACCAGGTCCTGGTCCAGGACCAGATCCGGATCCAGATGATTGCTGTGATTTCGTTGATATCGGTGGAGTAGCTTGGGCATTTGATGCAATCTGCACTCTTGCACGTGCTGGCGTTATCAACGGTATTAGCGCAGACAGATTCGGACCGAACTACAACATCACTCGTGAGCAATTTGTTGCGATCTTGTTGAGATTTAAAGGAATCAACCCAACTGTTACAACCGGTCCGTTTAGCGACGTTGCTGCGGGCAGATGGTACACTAACTACGTTAACACTGCAGTTAGAGAAGGTATCGTTATGGGTATTGCTGATGATCAATTCGGTACTGGATTGAACATCACTCGTCAAGATTTGGCGACTATGATTTACAGAGCGTTTGGTCCTAGAATGACTCCGCAACCTCGCACTTTGGCGTTTAACGACGTTGCACAAATCGCGGGTTACGCAAACGCGGCTGTTACAGCTATGTACGCGGCTGGAATTATCACTGGATTCCCGGATGGAAGATTCGGACCGACTGATAACGCTACTCGCGCGGAAGCTGCTGTTATGATGTACAGACTTGGAAACTTCTTAAACATCGACTGGGATACTCTTGAGCTTGGTGACGAGCCTGTTACTACTCTTCCGGAAGAAGTAGATGAAGAAGACGTGGAAGATGATGAAGAAGCAGACGACGAAGAGGAAGATGACGAGGAAGACGAAGACTAATCTTCTCTAATTCTTAAATAATTAAAAAAGACGAGCGAAAGCTCGTCTTTTTTTGCATAAAATATGGAAATTATCGCAATACTAACCTCGAGGTGTATTGCATGGTAACGACCGCTACAACCCAAACTACGCGCGCGCGGCTTGAGGAAATATTTCTCGAGTGCGGCGACGCGTTGTTTACCGATATTTATATTAACAGCAACCGAAACCTCCCCGCGACAGTTGCGTATGTCGAGGGAATGGCGAATACGCAAATGGTTTCGGAAGTTTTGCTAAAACCGCTGAACCAAGCGGATGTTTTATCTCGCGCGAAGAGTTCCGCCGAAATTATCGAGCTTATCAACCACGGCACGGTTTATCACGCGTCACAGGAAGTGAAAACTGACGTTGCGGAAGTCGCGACCGACCTGCTAAACGGTCATGTCGCACTTATGTTCGACGATACGAGCGATATGGTTATTTTCGAGATGAAAGGGTTCCAGCTGCGCGGAATCAGCCCGCCGATTGACGAAAACGTAATCAAAGGCGGGAAAGACGCGTTCACCGAAGCCCTTCGAATGAATACAGGGCTGATTCGACGGCGAATTCGCGACCCGCGGCTGAAAATCTTGCAAAAATCCATCGGAAACGTGACCCGAACCGACGTCGCAATTTTGTATCTCGACGGAACGACGGACAAAAAGATGCTCCAACAGGTGCTCGACAGGATAGATTCGATAAACATTGACGATATAACCTCCACCGCGTGCGTCGAGGAGCAGCTCGGCGACAACAAATATTCGATATTTCCGCAAGTTTTATATACCGAGCGGCCCGACAAACTGTGCGCCAACCTTGCGGAGGGAAAAATCGGGCTGATCATTGACGGATTTCCCTATGTTTACATGGTTCCGGTGGTATTTAATATGTTTTTCCAAGCGCCGGAAGATTATTCGCACAATTATTTCGTGGGTTCGCTGATTCGGATTTTGCGGTATGTTTGCATATTTATAACAATAATCCTGCCGGCGCTTTACGTCGCCGTCGGAACGTTTCATCACGAAATGATACCGACGCAACTCGCGATTTCTATAATTCGAAGTAAGCAGGAAGTGCCGCTGACCGTGTTTATGGAAGTTCTATTTATGCTGCTGGCGTTTGAGGTGATGATCGAATCGGGAATTCGGCTTCCGAACACAATCGGCGCGGCAGTATCCATCGTCGGCGGATTAATCGTCGGCGAAGCGGCAATGGTGTCGGGACTCATATCGCCGGTAGTAGTTGTGGTTATCGCAATCGCGGCAATTTGCGGGTTTATCATCCCAAGCCAAGATATGGCGAACTCATTCCGAATTGTGCGGTTCGTGTTTGTGATTATCGCCGAAATAGCGGGACTTTTTGGTATGGCGATCGGGTTCGCAATGTTGATTTACTATTTTTGCAGCATCAAAACGTTCAACGTACCTTATATGATGCCGTATGTTGCCAACGAGGGTAAAAAAATCGCGCAGGACACGGTTTTAAGGCTACCGATTTTTAAGAGGACGAAGAGGTGAAAACAAAAGGAGCAAATCCCATGACCAAACGAATCATCCTAATCATAATAAGCCTTGCTGTCTGTTTTGTCGGCGTGCCTCGTGTTATGCCCAACCAACGAGAGATGAGCCAACTTGAAATTGTACGCGTTATGGGAATCGATAGAACTGCTAGCGGCAGCGTTGAGGTGACATGGGTGCGGAATTACTCGAACACCGAGGGTGGCGGAATTGAACCTATGGAAGAAGAGGCAGGCGGCGAAGAGGGCGGCGCTGAAGGCGCTGCCGCCGAGGGCGCGGCGGGCGGCGATCCGCCGTCAAACGAGGATGCTGGAAATACAATAAGCCGCACAGGACCGACCGTCGCGCGCGCGATTGCCGAAATTCGGCGATCGATGGAGCGCGAGGTGCTAAGCTCGCATATATCGTACATCCTAATCGGCGAAGATGCGGTGAAATATGATGTTTTGAAGTATATGGATTACTTGGCAAGAGACAGCGGCGCGCGGCTTTCGGCGCGAATTTATTTCGTCCGCGGGTCAAGCGCGAAGGATTTGCTAAACACTTTACCGGAGAATTTTATGCTGGCAGACAAACTTTCAAATTTCGGAAAATATTCGGGAGTTTCAGCGATATCGCGGGAAACAACGTTGGCGGATTTCTTCAGAAATATACATTCGGAATCGGGCGATATGCTTGTTCCGAACGTTCAGTTGGTTGCGCAAAACGGTCAGCAAAGCATGGCGTTAGGCGGATACGCTATTATCGCGGATAGGCGGTTCGCGGGCTTTGTTGATATCGACCAAGCGGCGGGCTATAATTTGATTCGGCAAAACGAACATGCAGGCGAAATTGATGTGCGGCATGAAGAAAGTTACGTCTCGATTCGAGTTACCGACTTCAACACGCGGATAGGATTCAATTTTGACGAGAACACGTTGCTCGGAATCACGATTTCCACAGATATATCCGCGAATGTCAACGAGGCGCAAAGAAACTTGTCCCGCGCGTCAGTCGAAGAAGTGGAGCGGCTCGCGAAATTGCGGTTTACAAGTCAAATTGAAAGCGTTATCGGGCTTTCGCAACGATACAGAAGCGACTTTTTAGGACTTGGCGAACGCTTGCGTATGCGGCACCCATACAGATGGGAACGCTTGCGCGAAAATTGGCGTGAAACACTTGCGACTTTGCCCATTCATGTGGTCGTGAATGTTGATTTGTCCGAGATTTATGGAGGTTGGTAAATTTGTTAATACGATTTCTACTAATCGCGGGAATTTTCACGGTGGTTGATATAATCGACTACGTCAAACGAAAAGAGCGCAAGGATATGACGATATATATTTTCTTTATGGCGGCGGCAATTACGGCGGGGGTACTTTATGCAATACGATAACAACAAAATAAGCGTTCGGCAGCTGCTAATCATAGTAATTGTCGCGACATTTTCGTCGGCGATACAAACCATCCCGCGATTGGTCGGAAACGAAGCGGGCAGAGCGGGCTGGGTTTCAATTTTACTTGCGTTCGGATTCTATTTGCTGTTTATTTTAATGCTCTCGCGAATGTTCACGAAATCTCACGCAACCGATTTATACGACCTGTTCACAAAAGTGATCGGCAAGTTTTTGGCGAAACTCATAACCGTGATTTACGGAATTTGGACGTTCATACTAATCGCGTTTTACGTTCGCGCGTTCGCCGAACGGTTTATGGCGTCGATATTACCGAACACACCGCTGCAATTTTTCCTCATAACGCTTCTCGCATTATCCGCGATATTTATGTACGGCAAATTCGAATCATTCGCGCGGTTCTCGGAGCTGTCGCTATACTTATTCGCCGGAATGTTTGTGTTTCTTTTAGCTGTTTCGCTACCGACAATCGAGGTCGCCAATTTGTTTCCTGTAACCACAATGGACGCGGTTCCGATACTTCGCGGGTCGCTTGTTGTGCTTGGAATCTGGAGCTATCTAACGTTCGGTTTGTTTTTGGGCGGCGGTGTAACAGACATGTCGAACCTCAAAAAGCACGGCATAAAAAGTGGAATTTTATTGGCGCTATCCGCGCTGATTACGTTTTTTATCACCATCGGAATTTTAGGCGCAAACTGGACCGAGCGGCTAAGCCTGCCGTTTTTCACGGCGGTGCAGACGATTCGGATACTAAACGTTGTCGAGCGGTTAGAGGCGATATTCCTAACATTTTGGGTGATTGCGGATTTAGTGATTGTGTCGCTATTTATGTACGTTTTTGTCAACATTTTAAAGAAACTGCTTCCGATTAAAGAACCACGAAAGCTTACCGCCCCAATTATTTTGTGCGTTTATTTGCTTGCGCTGGTTTTGGCGAATAGCTTTTTTGAATTGAACAGATTTTCGGCAGGAATTGCGGTTCCGGTGAATGTAATCCTTGGAATCGCCCTACCGATAGTGGTTTTCGCCATAGCGCATTTGCGCAAAAAAATATAGACGTTTGCCTATGGTTGTGGTATAATAAAAAAATGGAAAATAAAATTGCAAATTGGTCAAATTTAAAAGAAATATTAAAATCGCATAATTTTCAGTTCCGTAAAAGCTTGGGGCAAAATTTTTTGATCGACAAAAATATTTTGCGCCAAATTGTTGACGCCTCAGGTGTTGACGCGAATTGCGCGGTGCTGGAAATCGGCGCGGGCGCGGGAGTTTTGACGTTCGAAATGGCAACCGCCGCAAAAAAAGTTGTGACGGTTGAAATCGACCGCGCGCTTATCCCGATTTTGGAACATAATCTCGCGGGATTCGACAACGTTTACATAATATCAGATGATATATTAAAGGTTGACATAAACCGGTTATTCGAGGAACACTTTGCGGGGCTTGACGTGCGGGTTGCCGCAAATTTGCCGTATTATATCACGACGCCGATTATTATGAAACTGCTTGAAAGTTCGCTTTCGGGGCTGAAGAGCCTGACGGTAATGGTGCAAAAAGAAGTTGCGGCGCGGATTTGCGCGAAGCCGGGGGGGAAGGACTACGGCGCTCTGTCAATTGCGGCGCAGTATCATACAAAGCCGTCAATCGTCACAGATGTTTCGCCGCATTGCTTTATGCCGCCGCCGAATGTTGGCTCGAGCGTTGTGCATTTAGAGGTTTTGCCGAACAAAAGTGTTGCGGTTCGTGACGAAGCGCTGTTTTTCGCGCTTGTGCGAGCGGCATTCGGGCAAAGGCGCAAAACGTTGGTGAACGCGATTGCAGGCAGTTCGGAGCTTCAATTTGAAAAAGAAAAAGTGCAAGCGGCGCTTTTAGATATGAAAAAACGCCCCGACGTGCGGGGCGAAACTTTCAGCGTTGAAGATTTTGCGGAATTATCAGATAAACTTGCAGTTTAAAGTCTTTTGCGCCCAACGGGCGCAGGGTTTTAGGACAATATCCTAAAACCCGTGCCGGATAGGCGCAAAAACCTACTCCACAGTCGATTGCTCCAGCGACGACAGCTCGCGCTCGAATGTGCGGATTGCGTCTGTCGCGAATTTGCGAATTTGTATAATTTCGTTTCGAATGGTCGCGAGTTTATTGATTTCCATGGTGTAATTTTGCTGCATTTCGGCTTGCTTCTTCGCCGCTTCAACTTTTGCGTCATTTATGATTTTGTCGGCGGATTCTCTCGCAACTATAAGGGTTTGCGCAATCAAGTCACGTTCGGCGGCAAGCAAATTTTGTTGCCGTTCTAAATCCGGAATTCTTGCATTCAGCATTACAATTTCATTTTTCAGCAACTGTATTTCAGTATCGCGAGAAATGATTTTTTCCATCGTTGTTTGGTCGTACTCTTTTAGATACGACAAAACGTCTTTCTTGTGAAATCCGAACAGATCGGTTCTAAATAAAACTTTCTTTTTATCTCTAGCCATGTGGGTGTCCCCCTTTTTTCTTGCTAAATCAGCTTATTTAGCATTTCTTCAAATTCACTTTTCGGCTTCGCGCCGGTCGAAGTTTCTGAAATTTCACCATTTTTGAATGTTATTACGGTCGGAATCGTCATCACATCATACTTTCGAGCAAGATCCGGCTGCTCGTCAACATTGATTTTCACAATGATTGCCTTACCGTCAAATTCGTCGGCAAGTTGGTCTAAAATCGGACCTATCATTCTGCAAGGACCGCACCAATCAGCCCAAAAATCAACCAAAACAGGAATGTCGGCGTTTAGAACCTGCGATTCAAACGCGCTTTCTTCGGTAATGTGAATTACTTTTGACATAGTTTTCACCTCTTTGTCATATTATACCACAAATTGACGAGAAATATCAAGTGTTTTTTGATTATTCGGCATTTTTATTGAAATAGTCGTACACGCTTTGCGCGGCACGTTTGTTTATTATCTCGCAAAGCTCGTCAAGCGTCGCGGATTTAATGCGTTCGATATTCGAAAAATGGGTTAGAAGCCTGCGCCGCGTCGCCGCGCCGACGTTTGGAATATCCTCAAGTTCGGAATGAACCATATCGCTCTCGTGTCGCTTGCGGTAGGCGGTTATGGCGAATCGGTGAACCTCGTCCTGCAATCGCGTGAGGAAACGGAAAACTTCGCTGTCGCGGGGAATATCGAACTCGGTTGTGTCGGACGTTAAGCCGCGCGTTCGATGTTTATCGTCCTTTACCATTCCGAAAACCGGAATTTCCTCGCCCATTGTCGCAAGCAGTTCTTTGATTACCGCAACGTGCCCGCGTCCGCCGTCGAGGAGGATTAAATCGGGAAGCGGCAGAAATTTTGCCAACTCCGGCGCAAGTTCGCCGGCGGCGATTTTGTCCTGTTCGTCGTACGCGCGATTGATTCGGCGGTAGACGACCTCACGCATACTTGCGTAATCGTCGGCGCCGTCAACGGTTTTAATGTTGAACTTGCGATAACTTTTGCGCTGCGGCATTGCGTTTTGATATACCACGCAAGCGCCAACGCTTTTTTCGCCGGAGATATTCGAGATGTCGTAGCTTTCGATGTGAAACGGCGGCGCGGGGAGCGATAGAACTTCCATAAGCCCTGCAAGCGCGTCGTTTTGGTCGGTTTCCTCTTTGTCGCGGGTGAACTTGTGACGGCGATAGGATTCTTCGGCGTTTTCGATTGCCATTTTTACGAGCCGCGCCTTATCGCCCCGCTTAGGAACGCTGACGTATATACGATGTCCCGCTTTTTCGGAGACGAACTGCTCGAAAACTTCCATGTCGTTTAGCTCGCAAGGAAGCAGGATTTCTTTAGGGATATTTGTAAGGTTGAAGTAAAATTGCCGCACGAATTCGCTGAAAACCTCGCAACTGTCAGACTCTTCCGGCGTTTCAAATACGAAATATTCCGCGCCCGCGACTTTGCCGTTGCGCATATAAAAAATTTGGACACAAATCGCGTCGTCGGCTTGAAAAAAGCCCAAAATATCGCGGTTGTCCTCCTGCGTTGAGGTGATTTTCTGCTTTTCGCCCAAAGTTTTGATATGCTTGATTTTGTCGCGGATTCGCGCCGCGCGTTCGAATTCGAGGTTGTCTGACGCGGCTTGCATTTGTTCTTGCAAACTTGCGGTTATGTCGGCGAATTTGCCCTCTAAAATCATGGTCGCTTGCGCGATGTTTTCGTTGTATTCGGCGGCGGAAATCTTACGTGCGCACGGCGCGCCGCATTGGTTTATGTGATACATCAGGCAAGGTCGTCCTTTACCTAAGTCACGGGGGAAAACCTTGGTGCAAGTTCGAATTTTAAAGATTTTGCGGAGGATTTCGACGTTATCTTTTACCGCGAAACCGCTCATAAAAGGGCCGAAATAGCGCGCGCCGTCTTTTTCGTGTTTACGCGTTATTAAAATCCGCGGAAACTCTTCGTTTTTCGTGATTTTGATGTATGGGAAGTGCTTGTCATCCTTGAGCAGAATGTTGTACTTCGGTTTGTGCCGCTTGATAAGATGACATTCCAAAATCAGCGCCTCGACCTCGGTTTCGGTTATGATATAGTCGAAATCGTCAATGTTTACTATCATTGACAAAGTTTTCGGCGAGTGCGCGGCGGATTTTTGAAAATACTGACTTATTCGATTTTTAAGAATCTTCGCCTTGCCGACGTAAATAATGCGCCCCTCACTATCTCGCATAAGATAGACGCCCGGCTTTTTAGGCAGATTCTTTAATTTGTCTGAAAAATCTTTCATAGTGATAATCCTTTATAATGACAGTTGGCGTAAAACGCCAACAATTACTTTGTGTCGTTTCAACACGTAGTTTGTGTTATAACGAAATAAGCAGAAAAAATTTCGATTGTAGAAATTTTTTCTTTCATCTGTTCGTTTCAACACGTAGTTTGTGTTATAATGGGTATTGCAAGTAGAAATACTTGCATTTCTACTGCAAAATCAAAGATTTTGCATATTGAATTTGAAAAATTCAAGCAATGCCCATTGCAATGATGTGTGTAAAAATTTTCGGTGAAAATTTTTGGCGGCGTTTTGTGTCGCGACGAAATAGCTTGGCTATTTCGTCAACACACTCTCATTATATAGAATAAACCTTTATGCCTCGCGGCACAAAGGTTTGCTTATATCCTGTATTTACAGCGCGTCCGTTCAGCAGGCTTGCTCGCTACTCTGCGAAATTAGAAGAAATCAAATCAACCAAACCGGTCACAGCAGCTTCTTCATCTGAACCTTCCGCGACTATGGTAATGCTTGTTCCGCGTGTAATTCCGAGCGACAAAACGCCGAGAAGACTTTTCGCGTTAACGTTGCGCTCGTCTTTCTCAACCCAAATATTAGATTTGTATTCGTTCGCTTTTTGAATAAAGAACGTCGCCGGCCTTGCGTGAAGCCCAACTTGATTTTGAACCACAACTTCTTTTAAAAACATAATATCGCTCCTATTTCATAGTGGAAATTGTGCGTAATACGCCTTGGTAGAGCTATTATACTATTGATTTTCAACTATGTCAAGTTTTTTTCAAAAAAGTATTGAAAAATTTTCCGAAATAGGGTATACTGGATTAGTACTTGCTTAAAAAATGTCAACATACCCAATTGCGGACCTTTTTCCGCCCAATTTCGTTAAATTTCCTTGCCATAAACAAATTATGCCTGTGAAAATTTGCCTTGTTGGACAAAAAAATCTCTCGCCATTGCGCATATTGCTATTTTTTAAGCAAGCCCAAGCGCTTATGAAGCGCTTACTAATTAAGGAGATGTGAATATGAAAAGAAGAATAGTTGCAATTATGATTTTAGTATTAATGATGACAGTAGTTTTTTCGGCGACGCAGGTTATCGCAGACCCGCCTAACGGCACAGAAGCATACGAAAATGGCGATGCGGTTGATTCAAACGGCGACAGCTATACAGGGATTGTGGCAATTAGTGGCGAGCTTGAGGAAGAACTGCGCGAAGAGGAAGAGGAAGAAGCTGGCGGCTTTGATATGTCGTTGATTTTAATGCCTGTTTTACTAATCGCGGTGTTTTATTTCCTTATGATTCGGCCGCAGCGTAAGAAAAGCAAAGAGCACAAAGAAATGGTTTCAACAATTAAAGTTTCTGACGAAGTTGTGTCAATCGGCGGAATTCATGGGAAAATTGTGCGCGTTAAAGATGATACTTACGTGATCGAAAGCGGAATCGGAACGCAAAAATCTTTTGTTCAGCTTGACAGATCGGCTATTTCACGTGTTACAAAAGAGGGTTCGGGGAAAAACGTATCCTCTGATTTTGACGATGACAATAACGAACCGGAATATCAAGACAGCGGCGACAACGCATAATTTGTCATAATTAAAAATCACTTTTCATAGATATAGAACATGAAAGGTGGTTTACATATGGCAAGATTTGAACTTAGTTCACCGCGCGACATGGTTTCGGACAGCGGCGCGTTCGAGTTTAAGCAAATTCTTAAAGGAGTCGCGCTTGCGTTTGTTATATCCATTGTGCTGATACTTATAAGTGCGGTGATTATGACTTATTCGCCCATTCCCGATGAAATGACAAGGGCGGTAACAATCGCGGTTTCAGGGATTAGCGTGCTTTTCGCGGGACTTGTTACGGCGCGCAAATCAAGACGGCAAGGTTGGCTTAGCGGCGCGACTTGCGGGCTTTTATACGCGTTATTCTTGTATATATTCGGAAGTTTGATCATGCTTGATTTTTCGATTACGCTGTATACTTTGATTGTTGGCGTTATGGGATTTTTCTTGGGCGCGCTAGGCGGAATTGTGGGAATAAATACAAAAAAACGCAAGAGACGATAACATTTTTAATTTTACATAGGAGGAATTATTATGGGACACATTAAAACATTGAACTCAGCAGTTTTGAAAGAAAGTGCAAGCGAGGGCGGTTGCGGCGAGTGTCAAACGTCTTGTCAATCGGCTTGCAAAACTTCTTGCACAGTAGGAAATCAAGGCTGCGAGCGAGTACAAAAAGAATCTAAGTAGGAAATCAATGGGTTGCACTTAGTGCAACCCATTTTGTTAGGAGCGACGAAAATGGTACATTCATTCGAAATGAACGGGAAATATATTGTGTTGGATGTTTACAGCGGCTGTGTCCACGATGTGGACAAGCTTGCTTTTGATGTTATGAACGCTTTAACGCCGCCGCTTGCGGAGGAATTGAGTGACGATATTTTGCAAAAACTATCCGCCGAATATTCGGCAGATGAAATTCGAGAAGTTTATACCGAAATTTTGGCGCTTTCCCGTGCGGGGCAGTTGTTTTCGGAGGATACTTACAAGGAAATGATATTGCCGAGTGACGGCGAACTGCCGCCGGTAAAGGCGATGTGTTTGCACGTTGCGCACGACTGCAACTTGCGGTGTAAGTATTGTTTCGCCGACGACGGCGCATATCAGGGTTCGCGCGCCCTTATGAGCGAGGAAATCGCGCTTGGAGCGGTGGATTTTCTGGTTGCAAATTCGGCGAACCGTCGAAATTTGGAAATCGATTTCTTCGGCGGCGAGCCGCTTATGAATTTCGGCGTTGTCAAGAAAACGGTGGAATACGCGCGCGCGCTTGAGAAGAAATTTGATAAAAATTTTCGGTTTACGATTACGACAAACGGCGTTTTGTTAAACGACGAAAATATGAAGTATATCAACGAAAATATGCACAATGTGGTGCTAAGTTTAGACGGGCGGAAAGATGTAAACGACCGAGTTCGCAAGACCGCGGGCGGCGGAGGCTCGTATGATTTGGTTTTGAAGAAGCTGCTCACCATGGCGGAGAGCCGAAATCAAGACAACTATTACGTTCGCGGGACTTACACCGCATATAATTTGGATTTCGCCGCCGATGTTTTGCACCTTGCCGACTTGGGATTTGTGCAAACATCGGTGGAGCCTGCCGTCGCTGCGGACGATAAAGAGTACGCGCTTCGAGAGGAGCATTTACCCCGGCTGTTTGATGAATACGAGCGATTGGCGGCGGAATACGCGCGGCGTATGCGGGAAAAGGACGATGAGTTCCGATTTTTCCATTTTATGATCGACTTGGAGCAGGGACCGTGCGTGATTAAACGTTTGTCGGGCTGCGGCGCGGGCTGTGAGTACGTCGCGGTTACGCCGGAGGGCGATATTTATCCGTGCCATCAGTTCGTCGGTATGATCGAGTACAAAATCGGCGACATTGAAAATGGGATTCAAAACGAAGAAATCCGCACGAAACTCAATGGTTGCAATGTTTACACCAAAGATGTTTGCTCCGATTGTTTCGCGAAGTTTTACTGCGGCGGCGGCTGTGTCGCGAACGCGGGGATTTACAACGGCGACGTCAATGTGCCGCACAAGGTGAGTTGTGAGTTGCAGAAGAAGCGAGTTGAGTGCGCATTATATGTGGAGTGCGCGAGAGGTTCGTAAAAATTGCGAATAAAAAAAAACGGGAATAAAGATTTTGAAACCCACAAAATCTTCATGAAAGTTGTTAACAAAATCAAAGATTTTGACAACTTTCGAAAAATCCCCTAACGTAACCTATTGCTTGCGACGTAAGGTAATGCTGTAAAGTGCATTACGAGGAGGTGAAAATCTATGTCAAAATATACGACCGGAGAAATGGCGAAAATGTGTAACGTGTCGGTCAGAACCGTGCAATTTTACGATACAAAAGGAATTTTGCACCCGAGCGAACTGACCGAGGGCGGCAGACGGCTGTACACCGACGATGATCTGGTTCAAATGCGTTTAATCTGTATGCTGAGAACGTTGGGGCTTACGCTTGATTCGATTCAAGGGATTTTAAAAAGCGAAAAACCGGCGAAAGTTTTGAACTTGCTGCTTGACGAACACACAAAGCAACTTGACGGTGAAATCAAGGAAAAGCAAGAGCAGGTTGAAGCGATTAAACTTATCAAGGAAAGTATCGGCGACAGGGAAGCCATTCCGGTTAATTCAATCAGCGACATAGGTGTCATCATGGAAAATAATAAAAAAGTACGTAAGAAGTTTAGGAAGTTGGTCGTTACCGCGTGTTTTCTATCCATTCCGCAATTTGCTTTTATTGCTTTGTGGATTGTCAAGGGAATGTGGATTCCGTTTGTGGTGTGGTTTCCGATTCAAACGCTGCTTGGCATATTGTTGGCGAAACATTACTTCAAAGACGCGGCGTTTATTTGTCCCGAGTGCAACGCTGTGTTTAAACCGCCGTTTAGCAAACTTATGCGAACAAGCGGAACGACGAAAGCAAGATGGCTTACCTGCACAGAGTGTGGGCACAAAGGCTATTGCGTTGAGACGATTGCGAAAGAGGAAACGTAATGCTTACAAATAGAAAATAAACCGCGTTTGCGGTTTATTTTTTTTGGCAAAACTATCGTTGTGGAAAATATTACATTGATAGGAGCGTGTGCGGCGATATGGTTATGACTGTTTTAATGTTTGCGCAATTCGGGGTTTCGGTGATTGTCGGTCTTTATTTTTTCGGTCAGCTTCGCAACAAAAACCAGGCGAGAAATTCAATTGAAAGTGACAGTAAGCGGGAACTTGACAAGCTTAAACGGCTGAATGAGATTAAGTTGACCGCTCCGCTTTCAGAGAAGACGCGCCCGACTGAATTTTCGGATATTATCGGGCAGGAGGACGGTTTAAAGGCGCTTACCGCCGCGCTTTGCGGACCGAATCCGCAGCACGTGCTGATTTACGGCCCGCCGGGAGTCGGCAAAACCGCCGCGGCGCGCGTAGTACTTGAAGAAGCCAAAAAGGCGGCGCAATCGCCATTTAAAAGTGACGCGAAGTTTATCGAGGCGGACGCGACAATTATGCGGTTTGACGAGCGATCAATCGCCGATCCGCTGATCGGTTCGGTTCACGATCCGATTTATCAGGGAGCGGGCGCGTATGGCAGCGCGGGCGTTCCGCAACCCAAGCCGGGAATGGTTACCAAAGCCCATGGCGGCGTGCTTTTTATCGACGAAATCGGCGAGCTTCATCCGACGCAAATGAATAAGCTGCTCAAAGTGTTGGAAGATCGCAAAGTGACATTCGAAAGCGCGTATTACGCCGGCGGCGATCGGAGTATCCCGCCGCATATTCATCATGTTTTTCAAAAAGGGATGCCCGCCGACTTTCGTCTTGTTGGCGCAACGACGAAAAACCCCGAAGATATTCCGCCGGCGCTTCGTTCACGGTGTGTTGAGATATTTTTCCGAAACCTTCATACGGCAGAAATCCAAACGATTGCCAAAAACGCCGCGCGCCAAGGCGGATTTGTGATTAGCGACACGGACGCCGCGTTGGTCGCGAAGTATTCGCATAACGGGCGGGACGCGGTTAATATTGTGCAAACTTCCGCAAGTGTGGCGGCGACGAGCGGTATGCCGAGCATAATACGCGCCGAAGATATCGAGTTCGTACTCAAGGCTGGCAAACATTCGCCGCGGCTTGCACCAAAGCTGAACGACGGCAAAAATTTCGGCGTTGTGAACGGCTTGGCGGTGACGGGAAGCGTCGGAACCGTGCTGAATATCGAGGCGGTGGCGGAGAAAACGATTCCGACACGCGGCACTTTGACGGTTACGGGAATCGTGGACGAGCAAGAACTTGCAGCCCGTGGACAGAAGCTGAAAGGACAAAGCTTCGTGCGGTCGTCCATTTATAATATGCTGACGATTTTGCAAAAACGGTACGGCATAAATCCGAAAGATTATAATATCCACATAAATTTCCCGAATTCCGCGCCGGTTGACGGGCCGTCGGCGGGAATCGCGATTTTGTGCGCCGTTTATTCGGCGATTACGAAGATTCCGGTAGATAATTATCTTGCGATGACGGGCGAGATTTCGATTAAAGGCAAAATATGCGCCGTTGGCGGCGTAAGCGAAAAGATAGACGCGGCAGTACTTGCCGGGGCGCGGCGCGTGATTATTCCACAAGATAATTGGCAGCAGAGATATGAAAATATGGGCGTGGATGTTGTTGCGGTAACCGACATTGCGGAAGTTATGCGAATGGTTTTCGGAGTTGCCGAAAAGGTTGCGGCAAGCCAAAATAAGCGTGACAATCACGAAATATTGATAAATTATTGATAGTCGTCGCAACTCGCCCTTTTTGCTCATTTTGTCGCAGAAAACGCGACAAAAGCTCACATTATGGGCGGTTGCGCCTCTTTCCCAAAAAAATCGAGCAATGGCTCTCATTTTTCGGGAGCCCTATCCACCCCCTGCGTCCCCCTCATAGGGGGAACAAATTAGGATAAATTATTGACATTGTATATTCTGTAAGGTATAATATCCAAATGAATATTAATTTTTTAAAAGCAGAGATTATTACAACCGTTACGAAAGAGAGAGATTATCCAAAAACCGATGTGCCCGAGATTGCGTTTGTCGGGCGGTCGAACGTTGGGAAATCTTCGCTTATCAACTGTTTGCTGAGCCGTAAAAACCTTGCGCGAACTTCCGGAACGCCGGGGAAAACCGCAACCGTGAATTTCTACAACATCGACGATAAGTTGAATTTTGTGGACTTGCCGGGATACGGTTACGCCAAGGTTTCCAAAGTTGAAAAGGAAAAATGGGGCAAAATGATTGAGGAATATCTCGCGAAACGCGAAAATTTGCTTCGAATTTTCCAATTGGTGGACATTCGGCACAAGCCGTCGGTGGACGATTGCGCAATGATGGATTGGGTGCGGCATTGCGGATATGTTCCCGTCGTGATTGCGACCAAACTTGATAAAATCAAGAAAGCGCAGGTGGAGGGTCAGCTTGCGCTGATACGCGATACGCTGAAATTGGACGGCGATTCGATTTTGATTCCTTTTTCCGCCGAAAAGCGGACAGGTAAGGAAGAACTTCAATCGTTTATCGACGAGATTTACACGGAGGCAATGGAAACGCATTAAATCCGCAAAACGGATTTCTGTTTAATGAGGGTCCGGGAAACGTCCCGGTCGCCGGCTCGGCGGACTCTAATGACGGACTGCGTTTTTGCGACTGAAGGAGCAAAAAAATGAAAATCGCGAGGATTGATTACGGCGGCAAGCCGACATACGGCTATATCGACGGCGATAAAATCAACTTAATCGACGGCGATATATTTGCGGCGCACACGAAAACCGATATCTTCATTCCGCTTGACGACGCGAAGCTGCTTGCGCCGTGCGTTCCGAGTAAAGTTATCGCGGTGGGGCTTAACTATGCCGATCACGCGGTGGAGTTAGGCATGAAAACGACGGAATTTCCCGTGTTCTTTCTAAAAGCGCAAACAAGCGTTATCGGCCCTGGCGATAATATCGTTTATCCGCGGCATTATTCGTCGCAGGTTGATTACGAGGCGGAGCTTGCCGTTGTAATCGGCAAGAGTGCGAAGAATATCGAGGAATCGGACGCGCGGGATTATATTTTAGGATATACTTGCCTAAACGACGTAACCGCGCGGGATTTGCAGAAAATTGACGGACAGTGGGCGCGCGCGAAGTCGTTTGACACGTTCTGCCCAATCGGGCCGATCATTTCGGACGAGTTTGATCCGAGCAATACGGCAATTCGCGCAATATTAAACGGCGAAGTGAGGCAAGATAGCACAACTGCGCAGTTAATACATAAAATCGAATTTTTGGTAAGCGCGGCGTCGAAAATCATGACGCTTGAACCGGGCGACGTAATCGCGACGGGCACTCCGTCCGGTATTGGCGAGATGAAAGTCGGCGATGTTATTGAGATTTATATCGAGGGAATCGGAACGTTGAGGAACCAATTGACAATGGATAATTGACAATTGACAATTGACAATGATTGTGAGATTTTCACGATACAAAATATCGTGAAAATCCAATTTAAAAGGAGATATGCAATTTGATTAATAAGCCACGAGGGACGGAAGATATACTGCCAAAGGATTCGGCGCTTTGGCGCAAGATTGAGAACACCATACATGAAGTTTGCGAAAACTTCGGGTACGGCGAAATTCGCACGCCTACGTTTGAGGCGACCGAGCTTTTTGAGCGCGGCGTCGGCGACACTACCGATGTTGTGCAAAAGGAGATGTACACCTTTTTGGACAAAGGCGAGCGCAGTATGACGTTGCGTCCCGAGGGAACGGCGTCGGTTGTTCGCGCGTTTTTGGAGAATTCGCTTTACGCGAATCCGCAACCGACGAAATTGTACTATATCATTCCCTGCTATCGCTATGAGAAGCCGCAGGCGGGGCGCTTGCGCGAGTTTCATCAATTCGGCGTAGAAGTGTTCGGCGCCGCGCGCGCGACGGTAGACGTTGAAGTTATATCGCTGGCGGTGAATTTGCTGGAAAGACTTGGCGTGAGCGGGGTTGAACTAAATATTAACAGCATCGGCTGCCCCGATTGCCGCCCGAGTTATAACGAGAAATTGCGCGCGCACTTCGAGGCGCGAAAGGACAAGCTGTGCGAAACTTGTTTGGGGCGGCTTGAGAAAAATCCTATGCGGATTATCGACTGCAAATCGCCCGTGTGCGGCGAAATTGCGCAAGGCGCGCCGAAAGTGTCGGATCACTTGTGCGAGAGTTGCGAAACGCACTTTTCTTCGGTGAAAAGTGGGCTTGATAACTTGTCCATAACCTATAATATCGACCCAAACATCGTGCGCGGGCTGGATTACTACACCAAAACGGTGTTTGAGTTGACAAGCAACGCGCTTGGCGCGCAATCCGCGCTGTGCGGTGGCGGGCGGTATGACGGATTGGTCACTACCCTCGGTGGAAGTGAAACGCCCGCAATCGGCTTCGCAATGGGCTTAGAGCGGCTTGTTCGAATATTAGGACAACAGCAGGAAGCTGAAACCAACGGTTGTGACTTGTTTATTACGACCATCGGCGATGTGGCTTTGCAAGCGGCGGAAAAGTTGGCGTATACCTTGCGGCAAAGCGGCAAATCTGTGCAAATCGACCTACTAGGCCGCAGTGTGAAGGCGCAAATGAAGTACGCCGACAAAATCGGCGCGAAATATTCGGTTGTTTTGGGCGATGATGAATTGGGAGAAGATAAAAGGGTGAAACACATAGTTAATCTTAAAAATATGCAAACTGGTGAAACAAAAGAAGATGTATTAATAGCTGAGTTAGTTAATACGAGCGATTGGGGGACGTTTTTCAATGAATAGAACACATATGTGCGGCGAGGTTACGATAAACGACGGAGTGGTCACGCTTAACGGCTGGGTTGCGAAGAATCGGAGATTGGGCGGCTTGATTTTCGCGCAATTGCGGGATAGAACGGGGATTATTCAACTCGTGTTCGACGATCAGTCGGATAAAGTGGTGTTCGAGCTTGCCGAAACGCTGAAAACCGAGTATGTTATTGAAATTACGGGCGAAGTGCGCGAGCGGAGCAATGTCAACGCCGAGATTAAAACAGGAACCATCGAGGTGTTCGTAACAGGGTTGAAAATTTTGTCGGAGGCGGAAACTACGCCGTTTTACATAGAGGAAAACGTTGATACAAACGAGGCGCTGCGCTTGAAATATCGCTATCTCGACCTGCGCCGCCCGGATATGCAAGAGAAGATAATTATGCGGCATAAGGTCGCGAAATTCACCCGCGATTATTTCGACCAAAACGGATTTTTGGAAATCGAAACGCCGATGTTGATAAAGTCAACGCCGGAGGGCGCGCGGGACTATATCGTGCCAAGCCGCGTACATAAAGGGCATTTTTACGCCCTGCCGCAGTCGCCGCAACTGTACAAGCAACTGCTTATGGTATCGGGGTTTGATCGGTATATGCAAATCGTAAAATGCTTCCGCGACGAAGATTTGCGCGCGGACAGGCAGCCGGAATTTACCCAAATCGACTTGGAAATGTCGTTCGTCGACATCGACACGGTTATGGAATTGAACGAGAAGTATCTAAAACTACTATTCGGCGAGATTTTGGGCGTCGAAGTGCAGACGCCGTTTTTGCGGTTGCCGTACAGCGAGGCGATGGACAGATTTGGTTCGGACAAGCCGGACACGCGATTCGGCATGGAGTTTGTTGATCTGTCGGACGTTTTGGCAAACGCTGAATTCAAGGTATTCAGCGGCGCGATTAACGCCGGCGGAAGCGTTCGCGCGATTGTCGCGAAAGGGTTTGGCTCGCAAATGGGACGGAAAGTGCTGGACGACTTGACAGAGTACGTGAAAACCTATCGCGCCAAAGGAATGGCATGGATTGTTGTCGAAGAAGACGACAACCTGCGCTCGCAAATCACGAAATTCCTAAGTGAGGACGAAATTGCCGGAATTTTGGCGAAAACCGAGGCGACGGCGGGCGACGCGATTCTAATTATCGCCGATAAAAACGAGATTGTGTACGACGCGCTTGGAAGTCTGCGGCTCGAGGTTGCGAAAAGGTACGATTTGATTGATAAATCTAAGTATAATTTCCTTTGGGTGACGGAATTTCCGTTGCTTGAATTTGACGAGGAAAACGAGCGGTATGTCGCGAAACATCACCCGTTTACATCGCCGATGGACGAAGATATTGACCTGCTTGATTCTGCGCCGCAAGATGCGCGTGCGAAAGCGTATGATATTGTGCTGAACGGAAGCGAAATCGGCGGCGGAAGTATTCGAATTTTCAATTCCGAGCTGCAAAGTAAGATGTTCGAAGTGCTTGGCTTGTCGAAAGAGGAAGCAAACGAGAAATTCGGATTTTTGTTGGAAGCGTTCAAGTACGGCGTTCCTCCCCACGGCGGAATGGCGTATGGACTGGATAGATTGGTAATGCTTATGACGAACAGCGAGAGTATCCGCGACGTTATCGCGTTCCCGAAAGTGCAAACCGCGGCGGAGCTTATGACCGACGCGCCCGGAACGGTGGATATGAAGCAACTTGAAGAGTTAGGAATTTGTGTCAATTTGCCTGATTAGGGCATTTTTGCCGCTACGGCGGCAGGCGTTGCGCGGGCGCGCGCGGCGCGTCAAGGACCAGTCCTTGACAATCCAGCAAACTTTTGCGCGCCAAAAGTTTGACCAAAACCGTCGCCCTCCCCGCCACGACCCACGCAAAAAACGCGCGGGTGCCCCGTTTGGCGGAACCGCGGGCGATACTTAGTGCAATCAACGCACCCTAGCCAAATGACATCTCGCGCTTTTAGGCGCGGTACGAATTTTCACTAAAGATTGCGGCTTTTGCCGCCGTAGTCATTGAATTGATACGTAGATGTTTGCACTATTCTAGCGGCGCGTTTACGATAGCGCCATAGCGCGTTTGCGCCGCAAGTTTGATAAAACTTTTTAAAGTTTTTCGGGGTTTGTGGCTGAACCGTCGAAATCTTGATTTCGCGAACGGTTCGTCCTTAAGGGTTTCCCAAGAAAACAAGTCGCCTTTTGACGAAGTTTGATTGGTTGAAACCTACTGT
>WRAG01000005.1 GCA_009780345.1 Oscillospiraceae bacterium | reverse complement strand
CGTGGGTCGGCGGCATAGTGGCGACGGTTGGCATAAAGCTCTTAGCAGTTTACTGCTTAGAGATTTAGACCTCCGAAGCGGTTTTGGCGAGGAGTTTCATCTTCTTTTGCCGTCAAAAGTTTTTCGTGGATTGAGGCAGAACCATCGAAATCTTGATTTCGCTAATGGTTCGTCCTTGAGGGTTTCCCAAGAAAACGAGTCGTACTTTGACGAAGTTTGATTGGTTGAAACCTACTGCAAGGACCACGACTGGTCCTTGTCGCTCTGCGGCAGCAGCCGCACATATGCGCTTGTCAGCGCAAGACATCCTGCGCGCGCCCGCGCAATGCCTGCCGCCACAGCGGCAAAAAGGGTTTTTAGGGCAACGCCCTAAAAACCCGCGCCCGTTGGGCGCAAAACCCTTACAACGTCCCCTCCAACGTCCGCGCAATCTCCGAAAATTTAAATGTGCGCCCCAAATACACCTCATCTGCAAGCAACGCCTGATAAATCAACATCCCAAGCCCATCAAGCGTTTTAAGCCCCAACTTTTTTCCGCTCGAAAGCAGCTTCGTCATCCGTGGATTATAAATCAAATCCGCAATCAGCGCGTGCCCCGGCGCGGATTTCAGAAATTCGCAACTTTCCCAATCGTTCGAAACACCCACCATTCCAAGGGGCGTGGCGTTTATAACAATGTCGGCAGTTTTGATTTTCTCGCCGATGGTCGCAAACTCCAAATCCGCGAATTCGCAGTTAATCGAAAACCTGTCGGACAAAATATCGCAAATATTCGAAGCAGTTTCAACCGTTCGATTCAAAATCACAATCTTCCTCGCACCGCTCATAGCAAGCTTTTGCGCAAGCGTGTTCACAACGCCGCCCGCGCCGAGAAACAGGATTTTCTTATCGCAAGGCGTAACGCCAACATCCGCCATCGACCGAACAAACCCCTCGCCGTCGGTGCTATAACCGCAAAGCCTGCCGTTATCGTTCTTCACCGTGTTCACCGAATTGAAATACTCCGCCTCGGCGTCAATCCAATCCAAATATTCAATGATATCAACCTTGTGCGGCATAGTTACGTTAAACCCGTCGATATTTTCGCTTCTGACACGGTCGATAAACGGCGCAAGCTCTCCTTTTTTCACCTGAACCGACTGATATGTATAGGGAACGCCCAACTGCTCCATCACAAAAGAATGAATTTTCGGCGACAAACTATGTTCAATCGGATCACCGATTACTAATAAATTTTTTTGAAGCCCGTCAAGAGAGTCCGCCGAGCCGGCGAACGGCAAATTCCCCGTATGCCCATTCGGGCAGCCCTTACCCCACATGATTCAAATACCTAATCGCCAACTTATACGAATCAAAACCAAGCCCGCAAATTTGCCCAACGCACGCTGCGGCGGTAACCGAAGTATGCCGAAACTCCTCCCGCGCGTGAACGTTGGAAATATGAACCTCAATTGCCGGCACATCCACCCCGCGCAACGCGTCAGAAATAGCGTAACTGTAGTGCGTATACGCTCCCGGATTGATAATGATTCCGTCAAAATTCCCCGCCGCGCCTTGAATAAAGTTCACAATTTCGCCTTCGATATTACTCTGAACAACCTCAACCTGCGCGCCGATTTCCGCGCCGAAATCAGCAATTTCCGCGCACAAAGCGGCGTAATCACGATCACCGTACACATCCGGCTCGCGACTACCCAACATATTCAAGTTCACGCCGTTAATTATCAGAATTTTCATCATACTTCCTCCATTCGTTTGCAATTCTCCCCGCCACTTTATCAACCCTGCCAACATTCTCCACTATCACATCCGCGTATTTTCGATAAAGTTCAATCCGTTCGTCATAAATTTTATAAAATTTCGATTTATCCTTTAAAATCGGGCGGTTCGAGTTATCCAAATCCGCCAAAATATCCGAAACGCTGCGGTCAAGAAACACAATCACCGAATTTCGCCTGAGATTTTCCATATTTTCAGCGTCCAAAATCACGCCGCCGCCTGTCGAGATAACCACGTTTTCAAGCTTCGCCAATTCGGCGGTTTTTTCCCGCTCCAATCGGCGAAACTCCGCCTCGCCCGACATTTCGAAGATTTCGGAGATTTTCACGCCCCGCTCCCGCTCGATCTCCGCGTCCGCGTCGAAAAACCGCATATCCAAAAGCCGCGCAACCCGACGCCCCACAACCGTTTTCCCGCACCCGCTCATTCCGATTAGTGTAATGTTTTTCATACGCATCTCCCTTTAATTCAGCAACTCACCGAGCCATGGCTGCCAGTATCCACCATCCAATATCGGTTGCAATGACCTAAACTGTATTTCAAATTCGCCGTTATGAATACCAAGAGTGCTTTCGTGAGTTTCAAAGGTTCCGTCGGGCATTGCCCAAGAAGAACTACTTTCAGTCACCCAAAAAATATCGTCACCGGAAAAAACAAGGGTATTATGGCTCTTCCACCATTCGTCCTCACTTGTTATACGGCTTCGCTCGAAATGAACCTGATTATCCACAATCGGCAGTGTGTAAGGCCCTACCCTATTGATTGGATTTTCGTCCTCGCCGCCAAGAAAAATCATATTAAAGATTATTTCATTCTCGTCAATTTCCGAGATTTGCAATATTGTAGTTCCCGCCGCGAAATAGTTATACCAATCACCGAGAAATACTGAATAATCAGTTGGCGATATAATTTCCGGCCAAGGTTCCGGCGTCGGATCGTCCTCTGTTACGACTTCCGGAATGTAATTTTCCGGCTCGTCAGCAGTATTTACACACCCTGTGACTAAGAGTGACAGCATAATTACCGCCAAAATTATTGAAATCAATTTTCTCATTTTGAAACCTCCATCAAATCCAGCACACACAACGCCGCCGCGGCCTCAATCACCACAACCGCTCGCGGGACAATACACGGATCGTGCCTGCCCTCAATTTGAATTGTCGTATTCTCCATCCGCTCAATATCAACAGTATTTTGCGGCTTCGCGATAGACGGCGTGGGTTTAATCGTCACACGGAACACAATGGGCATACCATTGGAAATCCCGCCGTTAATCCCGCCGTTATTGTTCGTTTTGGTTAAAATTTTGCCGTTTTCAACGTAAAATTCGTCATTCGCCTCGCTCCCGTGCATTTGCGCAAACGCAACGCCCGCACCGAACTCAACGGCTTTTACGGCAGGAATCGAGAACATCATCGCCGAAATTTTACTCTCTACCGATCCGAAAATCGGCGCGCCAACTCCGGTCGGAACGCCGTTAATCACACATTCAATCGCACCGCCAATCGAATCGCCGTCTGCCTTAGCCGACAAAATCTCATCGTCGGTCGGAGCAATCCGTTTCGCATTGATCTCAACATTACGCGCCCGCAAAATCTGCTTCGCAATCGCGCCCGTGAACACAAGCGGCGCGGTAAGCCTGCCCGAAAAATGCCCGCCGCCGCGCGGATCGGAAAACCCGCCGTATTTCACGAACGCCGTAAAATCCGCGTGCCCCGGGCGAAGCAAGTGCGGACGGTAGTCCTTCGAGCGCGTGTCGGTGTTGCGAATGATGCCGCAAAGCGCGCTACCTGTGGTTTTTCCGTCATAAACGCCGCTTAGAATCTCCACCTCGTCCGCCTCTTTGCGCGGCGTGGAGAATTCGTCATTCCCCGGCGCGCGGCGCAGCATTTCACGCCGAATATGCTCCGTATCAAGCGCAACACCCGACGGCAATCCGTCGATAACAACCCCAATCGCCGCCCCGTGCGACTCACCGAATATAGATATTTTTATATTGCTTCCCCAAACGTCAGACATAGTCTGCACCTCCATTTGCGTGCAAGCACGCATTATGATTTGTTGTGAATAACCTTCCGAAATTGCGTGATGTAAAATGCGGCGAGGGCTAAACCGTAAGCATAAACTATGATTTCAAAAATTGTGTTAAACGTTGTCATTGCTTGTAAGGAATCTGAGTAAAAACCGAACATAAAACCGATTAATGCGTGGAAAATCAATCCCCCCGCATTCAACAATCCCGATAATACCGCCAATGTATCACGTTTTTTCAGCAATGAATAAACCAAAAGCCATGCTAACAAGGTAAATGCGATGTTAGGCAACGCAAACGACATAAACCATGGTACATATCCATAAACCACTTCTTCCGGCGCAAGCACGCCGAAAAATCTGACTAAGTACAACGTGTTCACCGTTGCGTGGAATATGCTTAGCACAATAAGTAATTTACGATGTGGCATATAAACCTCCCAATTTCGCGTAATCCTCCCAAAAATGGGGATAGGATTTCTTGACGCATTCGGCGTTGTTGATGATGACATCTCCGCTTGCCCGCGTCGCCGCAATGGCAAGCGCCATCGCGATTCGGTGGTCATTGTGCGCCGAAACCTCGCCGCCGTGAAAGCCATCAACGCCCTCGATTTCCAAATAATCCTCGCCCTCGGTAATTTTCCCGCCAAGTTTGTTCAACTCGGTCGCGATGGCGTTCAAGCGGTCGCTTTCCTTTATTCGCAGGCGTCCGGCGTTGATTAACTTGGATTTTTTGTACTTCAAACTGCATAAAACCGTCAAAATCGGAACCAAATCCGGAATCTCGTCTACGTCGATGTTGACATAACTACCCCCGCTATCGTTTACATAATATTTTTTGTTTTTTTCGCTCGATATTATGTCAACGATTTCTCTGTCGCCTTGCAAACTTTCGGGGTTTAATCCGCCGCACTTTACGTTATTTCCGATTTGCGCGGCAACGAGCCAAAACGCCGCCTGCGAATAGTCGCCCTCAACCGTGTAATCATTGCAAGCAAAGGCTTGTCCGGTTTTTATCGTAAATGTTTCATAGTTGTCGTTCTCGATCTCCACACCGAAATCTTTAAGCACTTTAAGCGTTAAATCCACGTATCCGCGGCTTGCGAGCGGCGTTGTCATTGTTATGCGGCTTTCCCCGTCAATCAATGTAAGCGCGAACAGTAAACCTGTCACGAACTGAGAACTGACGTCGCCTTTGAGTTGATACTCTCCCGCCGCCAACCGCCCGTCAACAGTGATTTTTTCGCTGTCATAGGTATAGTTTATGCCAAGTTTGTCGAATATCTCAAAATACGGCGTCTGCGGACGGGCAAGTAGCCTCCCGCGCCCGGTAAATATTGATTTGCCGCCCAGCGCCAGCGCGATTGGGATAAAAAACCGCAAAGTAGAGCCCGATTCGCCGCAATCGAATATCATATCGCCATCAACACTTGATTTCGCGGCGAAAATCAAGACCTCGCCCGTTTGCGGGTTATGCTCAAAATCACAGCCGAGATTTCGTATGCAATGCAGCGTCGCCGCGATATCTTCGGACAGTTGAATATTGCGAACCGTCGTTGGCTCACTTGATTGCAACACAGCGAACGCGGCGGCGATTATTGCCCTATGCGCAACGCTTTTGGAAGGTGGAACGGTTACGGTTCCGCTTAATTTAGTTGGAGTTATAATTGCTTTTGTCATATTAGACACGTCCTAAAATTGATATTCGTACAAAAATACGTTGTTTTTCTTTTGCCCCGTTGTATAGCTGTATACCGCCTCTTTGGTGTCCGTTTTTACGAAGCCGTTGTAATCGTAAAACCCGACGTTGCATTTTGAGTCGGCGATAAGGTAAACGGATTTCGCGCCTGCCGACTTAAAATAGGCGGTCGCTTCATTCCATAACGTTTTCCCGATTTTCAACCCTTGCGCTTTAGCCGACACCACCAAAAGTTCCAGCGAGCCGTCGTAAGCGGCAATTTTACTTTCAACAAGCTGACTGATCGTTTGAAAGGATGTTGATATATGCTCCACGATGTCCGCGCGCTCGGAATCGTCGGCGGTTAGCAGCGTAAGCGCGTTCGGCATTGTGCCGCTTTGAAATTGTCTGAATTTTTCGGTTTCGCCTTTCACGGAGCATAAAGTAACGCCGACAACTTCGCCGTCTAACTCCGCAACTCGTCCGAATGTGCTGGGTTCGAGGAAAATGCTCAAATAAGTGCTAAGCAACGCTTGGGTGAGTTCGCTATTTTGCCCGTATCGCTCGAGATTCCAGCCTTCGCCGAACGCTTCCGCGATTAGCGATTTCAGCGCGGGCAAATCCCTTTCCTCAACTTCGCGAATCATTACATTTTTCATAAAGTTACCTCACTTTTCGGAATTTTGTGTATAATTGCCGCGCCGATTTGTTTTAGCAGAATTAGGTTTATTAGGTTTCCCTCGCCTTTTTTATCGGTTGAAACGCCGGCGGCGATGGCGTTTGCGTCAATATCGACGTTGGTGGGCAGGTTGAATTGAGTTAGCAGTTTTTCGATTTTCGCCGCCGTTCCAATTGGCGTGATTCCGATTTTTTCGCCGAATTCGGATTCCATAATCATGCCTACGCCGATCGCCTCGCCGTGGGTGTAAGTGCTGTAATTGTAGTGTTTTTCGATGGCGTGCCCGAATGTGTGTCCGAAGTTTAGTATCATGCGTTCGCCCAGGTCAAGCTCGTCGTTTTCGACGACGGCGCGTTTGATATCGCAGCACGTGTAGATTATAGAGTCGATATTTTCGAATATTTCGCATGGTTCATTGATTTTTTCAAGGGTTTCGAACAATTTTTCGTCACGGATCGCGCCGTATTTTATTACTTCCGCGCAACCGTCTGAGAGCACGCGCGGTGGCAGTGTTTGCAGCGTTTCGGTGTCAATTATCACCATTTTTGGTTGATAAAACGCGCCGACGAGGTTTTTGCCCTCCGGCAGGTTGATTGCGACCTTGCCGCCGACGCTACTGTCCACTTGCGCGAGGAGGGTTGTTGGGATTTGCACGAAGTCGATGCCGCGAAACAGCGTCGCGGCGGCGAATCCGACCAAATCGCCCACGACTCCGCCGCCGAGGGCGATAATTAAGTCGGAGCGGGTGATTCCGGCGTTAATCAACTGACTGTAAAGGGATTCGAGCATTTTCGATGACTTGCTTGCTTCGCCGGCGGGGATTTCGATAATATTAACATCAAAGCCGCTTGTTTCAAGACTTTGTTTCACTTGCGCGCTGTAAAGGGGGAGAACATTGCTATCGGTGATGATTGCGACCTTGCAGGGGTTGCGCAATGTGGAAAGAAGCTTGCCCGTTTGGGCGAGCAAGCCTTTTTCGATTAGGATATCGTATTCACGATTCGGGATATTTACGCGGAGAGTTTTCATGGGCGTTCGTCCTTTAAAAATTAGTTTCTGTGGGTTACGTCGGCAAAGTTAAAGCCGATAATTTTGTCGTTTTCGTCCAGCCTAAATGTTATAATGGTGCGATAGCAATATATGGTATAGGTATAATCGCTCGATGGTATGGTGTGAAAATACTGAATTGTGCGGTGAGTACTGCGGCGGTCAATTCCGCCGACAAACATTGCGCCGTAAATGACTTCAGCTTGCGCGTTCGGAACGACGTCATACAATCCATACAGCACGTCGCCTTCATGCCTCGCATCCAAAAATGCCAACGTCACATTGTCTGCGCTTGCGCCGCGGGTTATGCCGCGAATGTTCCACGGAATTCCCATAGCTTCGAAGTCAAGGTGCAAAACTTCGGTAACTCTTAACGCCAAAATTTCGTTGGGTAAGGTTGTGTATATTCCACTATCGCTGTCATGACGCAGAAAATCAGCATAAGGGTTATCTTCTATGTAGAATGATGAAACCCAATCGTCGTTTAGCATTACATCCATCCGTGCATACCCTGTCGCGCCTTCAATAAAAAAGCTGTAACGAGCATTGCCAAACGAAATATCTCTGATCCAGTCAGCGATTGTATATCGTCCCGCGAACAGCGGGGCGAGTTCTTCCAAGCCCAAGAATGGCACTTGTGATTGTTCGGGCGAGGATTCAATTGCTTCCGGTTCGGCAGGCGCACGGCAAGCGGTTAGGAATATTACCGCAAGCATGATTGCGGCGGTGATTAGGAGTGATTTTTTCATTGTTCGCTCATTCCTTTCTTATTCTTGCGCACGGTTTGGAGGAGTTGGCGCAGGATTTGCGCGTCCTTACGTTCGATGGCGGTTCGTAGGGATTTTATGCTTTCTAAAAATCTGTCAATTTCGGTTAGGGTATGTTCTTTGTTCGCGAGGAGTAGTTCGGTCCAAAGTTCGGGGTTTATCATCGCCACCCGCGTGCAGTCGCGGAACGCTCCGGCGGTGTAGGCGCGGGACATGTCCGGTTGATAATCGAGACAAAGCGCCGCGCTTGCGACGTGCATTAAATCGCTTGTGTAGGCGATGATTTCGTCGTGTTTTCGCGGTGTGGTTGTCGCGATTCGTGTTGCGCCGATATAGGATGCCAAATCTTCCAAAAACTTGATATTGTCGGGGTTTGAGGTTTCGACAGGCGTGATAATAAAGCCTGTGTCGTTGAACAGCGTCGATTCGGCGACGTCGATTCCCTCGACTTCCTTGCCTGCCATTGGATGGATTCCAATGTAATCGACGGTTTCGGGCAAAATTTCGCGAATTTCCGCCGCGAGTTTTTCTTTAACACCGCAAACTTCGGTGATTAGCGCGCCGATTTTGAGATGCTGCGTGTTATCCCGCAAAAATGGCACGATATTGTCGGGGTAAATGCAGATGACCACTAAATCGGCGTCGCTTAGCGCGGTTGCGGCGTCGGCAGTAGTGATTCCGAGTTTCCGGGCTTTTTCAATAACGTCGGGATTGTTGTCAACGCCAACAATTTCGACGTTTTTGAAGCCCGGCAATGCCATTGCGAGGGAGCCGCCGATTAGGCCGAGCCCGACTATTGTAATTTTGAAATTATTGGTCATAATATTACCTTTCTTGAATGCAATTAAGAGATAATGTGATTTGTAATTTCCTCGTGCGATAAGCCGATATCGAGGCGGCCGCACTTTTCTAAACGTTCGGGCAAAATCTTGCGATTGGGCTTGCGTTTAATGTGAAGCAAGCGGACGATGTCGTCAATAAGCGACTCGTTACGTATATCAAACCCAAGCCATTTACCGTCGTGGTATGTTTTAGCTTCGTCGTATTCTTTGCAAATTGCTTCGCCAAATGATTCGCGTTGTTCGTCAAACTTTTCTCGCTCGTCTTTGCCCAGCACAACGCACGCTATAAAGTAACCTTCGCGAAGACAAAGCGTGATTAGCGTTTTGCCGCCGCGGCGGAATCGTAGGTTGTTGTAGTGTTTGTGAGTCGGATTGCCTTCGTCCCACAACTCGTCTAAGACATAGTAAAAGCGAATATTTCCGACCAGTTTTTCAAATGCGCCGCTAGCTTTGCCGAGCATTGTTTCGATTTGTTCGTAAGGTTTAATGGCTCTATCCATTATTAAAAATCTCCTTTATTACAATTGGTTCGCCTTTCAATGTGGCACAATACTTATTAGACTTTATTTTCGGAGCTTTAATACAATCCCTTTTTCGTCAGCCATTGCTTGAAACAATTTCACCGCAATTGCTGCTTTTTCTTTCATGGGGGCTTGTAAGTCGATTTTTTCTCTAACTTGCTCCATGATAGCATTTATATCTTGCAGTTCTAGTAAATTGACAGCGAGACAGTAAAAGCTTTTGCGGCGACGGTCATCATAATTTCCTAATAATTCTTCTAATATTTTAACCTTTATATTCAGCTCCGCTTCATAGGCTTCCAAACCGATTTCTTTCGCCTTTTTTGCGTCGTGAAATATGTTCATATGCGTAATAAATGAATCTTTCAGGCCTTCGCCGTCATATTTTTTGCAAGGATATTCATCGCACAAAAAGCAATATTCCAAGCCTTTGCGTTGACAGCAAGACAGCATGCCGCAACCGCAATGCGCCGATGTAAATCCTTCGCCGCCGCAACCGGGGCATTTTGATTGACCGACGGTATAATAACGCGGACACAGACCGCAGTTCAATCCGCATGCTGAGAACAAAGGTTTTTTTCTTACCTTATATTCCATTTTCATTGCCCCTTATTGTGTAAAATGTAAATTTTTCGATTTTTCAGAGCGAGGCTCTGAATAACGCCTACCGCCGTAGCGGCAAATTGTTAATTATCCAAAATCCCCTTAATCATATCATTCAAAATTTGCGGGTTTCCGGTGCCGCGGGAGGCTTTCATGCATTGGCCGACAAGGAAGCCGAGGACGTTGGTTTTGCCTGATTTGTAATCTTCGATGGTTTTCGGGTTTGCCGCCAAAACGTCGGCGACGATTTGTTCAAGCGCCGAAGTGTCGTTCAGTTGCGCCAAGCCTTTGTCGGCAATGATTTGCTCGACCGATTTATCGGTGGTGAACAGCTCATCAAGTACTGTTTTTCCGGCGGTGTTTGAAATTTTGCCGCTTTCGATATTTCGCACCATTTCAACAATGCTTTGCGGCGATATGTCGGACAGCGTGAATTTCCCGTCGTTTATGATTTTCGAAATGTCGCCGAGAACCCAGTTTGCGAGCGATTTCGGTGTTGCATTCCCAATTGTGACACACTCTTCGAAGAAGTCGGAGCGGGATTTTGAGTGCGAAAGAACTGCCGCCTCGCTTTCGGGGATTGAATATTCGGTGACGTATTTGATAACCCGTTCGTTCGGCAAGGTCGGGATTCGGGTTTTAAGCTCGTCTACATATGATTTTTCCAGCACAATCGGAAGGAAATCGGGATCGGTGAATACGAGGTAGTCGTTCGCTTCTTTTCCGCGCATTGGGATTGTTTCGCCTTTCATATCGTCCCAGCGGCGGGTTTCGGATTGCACCTCTTCGCCGCGCTCTAAGATTTCGATATGGCGCGCGACTTCGTATTCTATGGCGCGGAGCGCGCCGCTGAACGTACTGACGTTCTTGACTTCGATACGGGTTCCAAACTCGGTTGCGCCGACTTCGTTTATTGAAACATTTACGTCGCAACGGATGGAGCCCTCCTGCATTTTCGCGTCGGAGATGTCGAGGTATTCAAGGATTGCTTTGATATTGTCGAGATATGCCTCAACTTCCGCAAGCGAGCGGAAATCTGGCGCGGACACGATTTCGATAAGCGGAACCATTGCGCGGTTGAAGTCGATGAGCGTTGCGTCGTCTTCGTGGATTAGCTTTGCGGTGTCTTCTTCGATATGAAGCTGATTTATGCCGATTCGCTTGGTTTCGCCGTTGACGTACAGGTCGATATGACCTTTTCCGCAAATTGGTTGCTCGACTTGCGAAACTTGGTAAGATTTCGGCAAATCGGGGTAGAAGTAGTTTTTTCGGTCCATTTTAGACACTAAATTTATCTCGCAATTCAGCGCGTGCCCCATCATAATTGCGTATTCGACAGCCATTTTGTTAAGTTGCGGCAAACTTCCGGGCATTCCCATGCAAACGGGGCAGCAGTTGGTGTTAACCTCGCTTCCGAATTCGTTTTTGCAGGCGCAGAATATCTTGCTTTCGGTGGATAATTCGGCGTGGGTTTCCAAGCCGATCACCATTTCGTATTTTGGGTTAAGCATTGCTGTCACCTCCTGCAATTTCTATCGTCCGAGCCGCGCGGAACAGAAGTTCTTCGCTGAATTTCGGCGCGATGATTTGGATTCCGCCGACTGCGATTGCCGGACAGCCTGTAAGGTTGGGGATTACAGTCCAACTATCGTCAAGCGGTGTAATGATAACGTCGCTTTGCGCGAACGCGTTGTCCAGTTCGGCGCACAGCTTTGCACGCCCGCGGATTGCGCGGTCGTAGTAGAGGTGCCGATTGTCGCGGCTTAGCGCAATCGCGCCGGTGATAATTTGCTTTTTAGTGTCATATCCAAAGCCCTCGGCGCGGGTATTTTCATACAGTTCGGCGAGCGTTGCCGCGTTTTCGCTGCGATAGCCGAATTTTATTCCGTCGTATCGAGCAAGGTTGGAAAATGTTTCGGCGTAAGCGATGATTTGAAATACAGTAGACGCGTATTCGATGGAGGGTAGCTCGATGGGAATAGTTTTCTGTAGGGGCGGCATTTTGCCGCCCAATATGTTTTGTTGCGGGCGGCAAAATGCCGTCCCTACAATTATTCCCTCTATTCCTTTATCCAAATTTTCGCAAAAATTCGGATAATCGCGTTCAACCGTTGTCGAATCACGTTCGTCCATGCCGCAAATCACGCTGTAAAGCTCGGCAACGTCGCGGACGGTTTTGCCGATAGGGCTGATTTGGTCGAGGGACGGCGCGGGCGTTATCAGTCCGTAGCGTGAAACCGAGCCGTAGGTCGGTTTGAGGGCGATAAGGCTGTTTGCCATCGCAAATCGTCGCGCCAATCCGGCATGGTCAGAGCAAAGCGCGAAGTCGGCGTCAATGCTTGAATTTTCGTCCATTGTATTTCCGCCGATTACGTTAAAGCACGCCGCGGCGAGCTTGTCCACTACGGTTGCGTTATACGGCGGCTTGAAATTGGCGAGCATTTTCGAACCGCAGGTGGTAAGCTCGCCTTTTATGCAGATATCGTCTTTAATTGAAATAGTTTTCATGAAAACATCCTTTCTTGTAGGGGCGGCATTTTGCCGCCCGTCGAAACAGATATATAATTTACGGGCGGCAGAATGCCGCCTGCCGAAACAGATATATAATTTGCGGGCGGCAGAAGCCGCCTGCCGAAACAGATATATAATTTGCGGGCGGCAGAATGCCGCCCCTACTCGACAGTTTTAGGTATTACGATACACCCGCCCGATTGTTTCGGTGCGTTTGCGAGAATTTCTTCTTGCGTAAACGTTTGCGCGACTTTGTCGTCCCGCAGACGTATTGGGTTTGTCGTGTCGATTTCGATTTTCACATCGTCGAATTCGGGCAGGTTGCCGAAGCTTTCAAGCGTTTGCTCAATATCTTGTTGGAATTTTGGCAATTCCTCGGCGGATACCGCGATGTGCGCCAGCTTTGCGAAGTAAGTAATATCAATATTTTTCATGGGTTTCGTTCCTTTCGATAATTTATCTTTCATTATATAATTTTTTTTGACTATTGTCAACATTTATGGTAATATATGTTTGAGGTGTTATCATGAAAAAATTTATGTGCGAGAATTTTTTGCTATCCACCGAAACGGCGAGAAAGTTGTATGATGACGTTGCGAAAAATTTGCCGATTTATGATTATCATTGCCATTTGGACGCGCGGGAGATATATGAAAATAAGGAGTTTACCGACATCGGGGAAATGTGGCTGAAGCACGACCATTATAAGTGGCGGCTTATGCGGCAGAACGGTGTGGACGAATATTTTATCACCGGTGGCGCAAGTTTTTTCGAGAAATTCGAAAAATTTGTGGAGTGCGTTGAATTTGCGATCGGGAATCCGCTGTATCATTGGTGTCATATGGAATTGCGGCGATATTTTGATTGCGATTTGATTTTGAAAAAGGAAAATATCAAGGTGATTTGGGAGCAGTGTGCGAAATTCAAATATACGCCGCAAAAGTTGATAGAAATGTCAAATGTGGCGGTAATTTGCACGACCGACGCGCCGGAGAGCGATTTGAAATATCATAATTTGCGGAACGGTTTTGGCACTAAGGTTTTGCCGACGTTTCGTCCGAGTTTGCGGAACGTGGATATAGATTATTTGTTGGAGCGGATAGAATTTTTTCACCGAAGTGGTTGCAGGCTGTCCGACCATGGGCTTGACGCGTTTGACGATGATTCGATGAATACGCTGAGAATTTTGGCGGAGGAGTATGGGCGGCGCGGTTGGGTAATGCAGCTTCATATCGGCGCGCTTCGGAATAATAATGTGGCGGAGTTTGCGCGGCTGGGCGGGGATATTGGGTACGACAGCGTGAATGATATGAATATTGCGGCGGAGATCAACGGCTTGCTTGGGAGCGTTGAGAACTTGCCGAAGACGATTTTGTATTCGCTGAACCCTGCGCATAACGCCGTTTTGGCGAGCGTAACCGGGAATTTTCGGAATGTTCAGCACGGAAGCGCGTGGTGGTTTAACGATCATATCGACGGAATGACCGAGCAGATGAAAACCCTTGCGAACTTGGGCGCGTTGAATACATTTATCGGAATGTTAACCGACTCGCGGAGCTTTTTATCTTATCCGCGGCACGATTATTTTCGGCGGATATTGTGCGATATAATCGGAAACTGGGTTGAGGGCGGCAAGTTTCCCGGGGATTGGGAGACGCTTTCAACGATTGTAAGAGGGATTTGCTTTGATAACGCGAAGAAATATTTCGGAATAGAAATTTGATGTTGACAAGTTCCGTAAATTTTGGTAAAATAACAAAGTTCACTCGCCGCGTTCGCGGCTCGTGTGCTGCTGTGGCTTAGAGGCAAAGCACCTCCTTGGTAAGGAGGAGATCGGCGGTTCGACTCCGCTCAGCAGCTCCAAGAAGAAAAACTCGCAAACATTTTAAATGTTTGCGAGTTTTTTTATTATGAAAATTCAACAAAATAGGACAATAATATTTTAAATAACACAAATTATTTAATGAAGGCTTGACAATATATTTTCTTTTGTGGTATTATTTAATATGTATTTTTGTATATATTAAGAGGTGTTTTTATGCGATTATTTACTTCAGAAGCAGTTACGGAAGGGCATCCCGATAAGGTTTGCGACCAAATATCGGACGGTGTTCTTGACGCGATACTAAAAGATGATAAGATGGCGCGAGTTGCCTGCGAAGTGGCGGTTACTACGGGGCTTGTGCTTGTGATAGGCGAAATTACCACCACCGCGTATGTGGATATTCAAAAAATTGCGCGGGACACGATTCGTGAAATCGGATATGACCGCGCGAAGTATGGATTCGACGGCGACAATTGCGCCGTTTTGGTGTCGTTGGACGAACAGTCGCCCGACATTGCTATGGGTGTTGATAAATCTTTCGAGGCGAAGCTTCGTCTTGACAACGATGGGCTGAACACCGGCGCGGGCGACCAGGGAATGATGTTTGGTTTCGCGTGTAACGAAACCGACGTTCTTATGCCTATGCCGGCGTATCTTTCGCAAAAATTGGCGAAAGAGTTGTCGAATGTGCGGAAATCGGGGAAGTTGGACTATTTGCGTCCCGACGGAAAGACACAAGTGACGGTTAAATATGACGACGCGGGACGGGTTGCGGGGATTGACACCATTGTTATTTCGTCGCAGCATTGTCCGCAGATTTCGCAAGAGCAAATTGCGGCGGATTTGCGAAAACATGTTATCGCGCCGATAATTCCCGAGGAAATGATAGATGAAAGCACGAAAATTCATATAAATCCGACGGGGCAGTTTATAATCGGCGGCCCGGCGGGCGATTCGGGACTTACGGGACGGAAAATTATCGTTGATACTTACGGCGGTTACGCTCGGCACGGCGGCGGCGCGTTTTCGGGGAAAGATCCGACAAAAGTTGACCGAAGCGCGGCTTACGCGGCGCGTCAAATTGCGAAAAGCGTGATTGCCAATGGTCTTGCGGATATGTGCGAGGTGCAGGTTGCGTATGCGATTGGTGTGGCGCACCCTGTTTCAATTCGAGTTGACACTTTCGGGACTGAGAAAATTGCGGTTTCGGAAATTGAAAAGCTTATAAAATCCAAATTTGATATGCGGCCCGACGCGATTATCGAACGGCTTGATTTGCGCCGTCCGATTTACAAGCCTGTGTCGGTTTACGGCAACTTTGGGCGAGACGATTTGGATTTATCTTGGGAAAAAGTGATAGAATTCTAAGGAGGAATTTTTATGCCATCAGGCGCGAGATTATCTTTTGACACAAGCACTAACATAAAAATATCGAAACAAAAACCGGGGAAGAAACGTGGACGAGGCGGACGGAATGCGTTGTTTGTATTTGCTTTTATCGCACTATTGGCGGCTATGTTTTTCGGCTCGTTTTTCTTATCTCTTCATATGTTGGGACTGGAAAGCGGAAGCAATTTGCCGCCGGTAATGGTTGATTATGAAAATTTGATGGAAAATGAAGACTTTATCGAGCAAATGGCAGACTTGGAAGAAGAATTTGGCATCGATATAGTCGGAATTTTAAGAGAGAACGCCGAGTTGCGGCTGATGTTGCAGGATGGATTTGACGCGAGCGCGGAAATTCGGCTTTTGCAAGACCAAATTATGAGTTTAGAGGCGCAGCTTGATCGAAATCAAGCGGCAGGCGCAACAGCCGCCGCGACTGCCGGAGCGACCAACGCGCCGGTTCGTCCTGATCCGCCGCCTGCTGATCCGCCTGCGGGCGGGGGAACTACTACCGGCACGGGGACAACTCCGCCGACAGGCACCGGTACGGGAACAGGCACCGGCACCGGTACTACGCCGAACCAAACTACGCCACCGGCTGAGACTACGCCTCCAACCGAAACCACTACGCCGGCGAATGATACACCTGCGCCGCCTCCGAGCGAGCCGGATACGGTAGTTTTAGATTAGAAAATATTAAAATACGATCATTAATGAAAGCATAATAATGTGAGAGGATGATTTTTTATGTTTTGCAAAAATTGTGGAAAAGACTTAGCGGGTAGCGAATTCTGCGCGAACTGCGGAGCGAAAGCAGAAGCTGCGCCGCAAACACCGCCGCCGGCTCCTGCCGCGCCGCCGCAACAGCCACCACCGCAACAGCCAATGCAGGCAGCTCCACCGCCGCCGCAACAGCCACCGCAATATCAACAACCGCCGCAACACCAAGGGCAACAAAGTGGTTTCAGCGGTGCGTTTAACCAAGCGACGTCATCTTTTACCGGAGGAAATCCGCAGATTTCGAAATTGTGGATTTGGGCGTTGATCAACGTGGGAGCGTTGCTTATTATCTTTTTGCCGCTTGCGTTTGCCACTCAAACCAGAGTTCACATTCCGGGGATTTGGGGGCTTGGACGCACCATAACGCGGTTCGGTTTTTGGTCATGGTTCTTCCTTTTCACGGGATTGTTCGATGTCGCTCAGGGGTTTGTTTGGGCGTATATTCTTTCCAACAGGTTTAAGAAAACCGCGGCGTCAATCAATGGCGACAGACTTGTAGGGACGGCTGTTAACGCGGATCTTTCCGTTCCTCTTTTGATTTTCGTCGGAATGGGATGGAACAAAACGAATCTTATGAATTTTAATATTGGATTAAACGAAATTACGGGTATATTTGTTGAGCAGGGCGCGATTATTATTCATACCGCGCAGGGAAAATATAAATGTTTCGTTCCTGACGCCGCCGGACTTAAAAATGAGATAGATCAAAAAATTATGGCGAACAGAGCGTAGCCGGGCATATACGACAAAGTAAGCTAAAATTCGAAAAAAATAATTGGAAAAACCTACCAAATTGCGACAAACAATTCGGTAGGTTTTTTGTATACTGGTTGCGTAGGGGGTTGATTTTGTGACAAAAATACAACTTGCGCAAAAAGTGGACAAGCTTAAACCTAACATTCTTGGCATTGCGTTTTATATGTCCGGGATTTTGTTCGCGCGGGTAACATTGTTCGGGTTCGCGCCGTTTGGGATTGCACATCTTGCGATGAATCGAAAATTTGGTTGGCGAACGTTGGTTTCGCTTGCACTCACTTTGGTTGGAACGCTTCTTATAGGCGATATATATGTCATGATAAAGTATGCGATGGCGCTTTTGCTTTACGTTGCCATGCTTTATTTTTTGGTGCAGGAGGAAGAATTGTCTGTAAGCGCGGCGGGGTTGGTTGCCGCGGGAAGTGTTTTTATTTCATCTAGCGCGCTTCTTATTTGGGTGGGAGAACCGCGGTTGAACGATTTTATGTTTGCGGTGATTGAGGCGGCGGTGGTGTTTTTAAGCGTTTATGTATTTGATAGGAATTTTGGCAATAAGAAATTGCGCATTGTCGTTATGGCGTGTGTGTTGGTGATAAGCCTCGGTTATATCGAGATTGGGAATATATTTTTGGCGTCAAACTTTTTGGCGGTGGTTATTATTTTGATTTTAGCGTTGGGTGCTACCGAACCGCGGGAGGGGCAAAGCAAAGCCACCACCACCGCCGGCGCGGGAATAGTTTTAGGAATTATATGCGGATTCGGAAGTTTTGATATGCTTCTTTATATCGCGGTTTTTGGTGTTTGCTCGTTTATTGCGGGATATGGAGCGTCGGTAAGTCGGAGGGTTAGTAATTCGCAGATTATAAAGAAACTTGTTGCCGCGGCGGGGTTTTCTGTGTCGTATATATTGCTTGCGACGTATGTGATTCGAGGAATAAATCTTCTGACGTTTTTTGAACTTGCCGCGTCGGCGGGAGTTATCATGATATTGCCGAGATCGATGTTTGAGTATGCGGGCTGGTTTGTCACCGCTGAAAAGGAGCGTGAAATTGCCGATGTTTCCGATAAAGCGAGCGATGAAAGCGCGGCAACGCTTATAAGCGAGCGGCTAAACTCGGCGGCGGCGATGTTTCATGGGCTTGCCGCCGCGTATGGGAAAATATTCGAAAGACAAGATCCGAATAAGATAGAAAATAAAGAAGATATTTCGCAATTGTTCGACACGGCGGCGGATAGGGTTTGCCGTAAATGCAAAAAGGCGCCGCTTTGTTGGACGAGAGATTTTAGCTCGACTTACGACGTTTGCTTTAAACTGCTTGCGGCTATGGAATCGAGCGGAGGCGTTGCCGTTGCTGACGCGCCGCAGCATTTTCGTGAAAAGTGTATAAGACTTCCCGAATTTCTGGGCGAGCTTAACGCGCTTTATGAGATTTATCGTGTGAATTGTATTTGGAAAAATAAGATGGCGGAGAATCGTGAACTGTTAGGCGAGCAGTATCGCGGAATCTCGCATATGTTGAACGATTTGATTAAGGAAATCGAGTGCCGCCCGCGCGTGCGAGCCGACCGGGAAGTAAACGAAAAATTTTCGTTTGAGGTTGCGGCGTCGGCGCGGGGATTAAGTTTGTTCGAACAAAACGGCGATAGTCATTGCTTTGTGCCGATAGGAAATGGGAAGTATGCTGTAATTTTAAGCGATGGAATGGGGCACGGCAACCTTGCCGCGGAGGAAAGCGGCGTTATAATCGAAATTTTGCGCAATATTTTGAAAAACGGGTTCGACAAAGCGATTGCGGTGAAAATGATTAATTCGATTATGGGGTTGAAAGCGAAGGATAGGTATTCTACCGCGGATATTTGTATTTTGGATAGTGAAAACGGCGGGGTTGAGTTTATCAAGATTGGCGCGGCAGCGGCGTATATTAAGGCTAAGAACAAAGTTGAATCGGTTTGCGTTCCGTCGCTTCCGGTCGGTGTTTTGCCGAATATGGAAATCGAAACGTATCGCCGCGCGCTGCGTGTTGGAGATTATATTGTTATGATAAGCGACGGCGTATTGAGCGGCGCGGGAAATTGGGTGAAGCAATTTATTTTGGAATCTAATTCGGATATGCCGCCGCAAGTGCTTGCGGATAAGATAATCAAACAGGCGAAAAATTTGGAAAATAGCCAACGTTCGGACGACATGATGTGCATAGTGATTCAAGTTAACGCGGCGATTTCAAATGAAATTGAAAGCGTAAGTTGAAAATCTATATTTCTATGATATTGTCGGCGCGGGGGTATGGTTCTTTCACGTCAGTTAAGCCAGCCAGGTAATCCATGCTTGTGCCGAACAGCACAGCTAACAGGCGGCAATTTTCGTAACTTAAATTTCGAACGCCGCGTTCCATTTTCGAATATTCACTTTGGTCGATTCCTATTTTCATTTGAACTTGAATTTGCGAATAGCCTTTTTCTTTTCGTAGTTCTTTTAGTTTGCTCATAACACAATCACCTCTATTAGATTTACATATTATCATGATAGGGGCAACAGCCCTATTGATTCAGGGGATTTTCCCCTAAAATAATAGGGCAAATTTCCGCGAATCGTATCAAAGCGACATTCTATTTGTCGAATTATGGCGAAAATTGCGATGGAGATGAAATGTGGGAAAAATTAATGTTGACAGGGGTTACGGCGTTGTGATATTATCATGTTCCCTCCTGTTTAACAAAGTGTGTGATTATGGTGGGACGAATATTATTAAAAATAATTATAAATGAAAATAAAATGAAGAAAGGAATTACCCGTTATGGAAACAAAAAAAGTATATTTTAGAATGGAGGAAGTTGACGGTTTAAATGTCGAGTATTTTGTGGTTGAGGGGAAAGCTTTCGGCGTTGGGATTTGTGAATTCGGGCCTGACGGAAAAGTTGAAGAAGCTGTTGTTGACGTTGTGTATGATATTTTTCCGACGCAAAGCTGTGCCGAAGAGTTTGTGATGATTCTTGCGAATCATACGGTTTTGGCGGTATCGCTTAGAGATGTACTATGCGATTATTTTGTGGGGAAAATGTTAGCGTAGCAGAAGTTGCACGACTATGACCGACGCGATAATCGCGGTTAAATCGGAGAAGAGCGCGGCTTTTAAGGTGTGACGTACTTTTCGGATTCCAACGCTTCCAAAGTATACCGTCAAAGTATAGAATGTGGTTTCGCTTGCGCCCATCATGACCGACGCGATTCTGCCTGAGATTGAATCGGGTCCGGCGGTTTGGTATATATCGCTGACGATTGCGAGCGAGCCGCTTCCTGAAATGGGGCGAAGAAGGGCGAGGGGCAATATATCGCCCGGCATGTTTATAAGGTTAGTTACCGGAGTTAGGGCGTAAGTGAAAAGATCAAGCAATCCCGAGGCGCGGAAAACTGAAATGGACACCATTAAACCGATGAGCGGCGCGATAATTTTGACTAAACTTTTGATTCCGTCCATTGCGCCGTCGATAAAGGTTTCGTATACGTTTACGCGCTTAAATAAGCCGTAACAGATAATTCCGCACAGCATGATTGGGACGGCGAAAGTGGATATGTATTGCATGGTGGCTCCTTTCGTTAGGGCGTTACCCTAGAACCCTTTTTTCAGCGAAGTCGCTGTGGCATTTGCCCTTGTCAGGGCAGGACGACAAGGGTGTATTGACACCCTTGTCAATCCCCAAAAAACTTTTAAAAAAGTTTTACCAAAACCTCATTCAACGCCGTCGACCCATTCGTCAAAAAACGACGAACGGGTACCCCGCCTGGCGTATGAATTCGAAAAAGTATGGCGAACCGCATTCGCGGAAAGATTAGTGTGTACTAATACAGTTTCAGTGAGACTGCGGCTTTTGCCGCCGTAAGTACTTGACTAATACGTAGATGTTTGCACATCTTTTAGCGGCGCGTTTACGATAGCGCTATAGCGCGTGTGCGCCGCAAGGTTGGCATAAATTTCTTAGCAGTTTAATGCTTAGAGATTTAGCCCTCCGAAGCGTCTTGTGCGAGGAGTTTCATCATTTTTGTGAAAAAATTTTCGGGGATTGATAAGGGTGTTCGGTAACGGTAGCCCGCGCTTTAGCGCGTGGCAATTACCTTATACCGTTTCAACGGCGCTTTTTGCCGTTCCAACACCCTTGGCGGTTATGCCCTAAGCATACCCTAAAATGGTTTTAAGCCGCGCTTGTCAACGCAAAAAAGCCGTCCTACGTGCTTCGTTTAATCCGTTGAAAAATTTTCACGCAGGTTACGCCGACGATGAGTGTCGCTAAGCTTGCAATCCATATCGGAACGATAATTTCGCCGGGATTCGCCGAGCCTGCGTTTAAACGCAACGCGATTAACGTTGATGGAATAAGCTGTATCGACGCGGTATTTATCACAACGAACATGACCATTTCGTTTGACGCGACTTTTGAGCCGTTGTTGAGTTTATCGAGTTCGGTCATTGCTTTGAGTCCCAGCGGAGTTGCCGCGTTACTCATTCCGAGCATGTTTGCCATCATATTCATTACGATGGCGTTCATTGCGGCGGAATTTTTTTTGAGTTTCGGGAAAAGTATGCGGGTTAGCGGAGATAGCAATTTCGCGAATTTTTCGATTAGCCCAGATTTTTCGCCGATTTTCATTATGCCGGTCCAAAGCGCCATAATTCCGAGGAGAGAAATGCACATTTCGATTGCCGCGCGGGTTCCGTCGAACGCGGCGGCGGTTGTGGCGTCTAGATTGCCTGTAAATACTGCGGTTGCGAACGATAATAAGATAAGTCCCGCCCAGATATAATTCATCAATATACAACGCCTCCTTTCGGTTTGCGTGAAATCATGCAATTTGATACAAATTTGTTTACATTAATAAATATTATCAACCAAACCAAGCTATTCCAATATAAAAAGGGAATATTTGATATAATATGTAAAAAATTAGCTTTTTCCCTGTTGACTTTTTGGCAATACTATGGTAGAATAGATCAGGAATTAAAAAAATATTGCCATTTTATTAGGAGGAAAGATTGTATGAAGTCTACGGGGATTGTTAGAAAAGTGGACAGCTTGGGACGTGTTGTTCTACCTATCGAGCTTAGAAGAACGCTTGATGTTTCTGAAAAGGACGCGCTTGAAATTTTTGTGGAAGGGAATTGCGTTGTTCTTAAAAAGTATGAACCCACTTGTGTATTTTGTGGAAACGGAAACAATGTTACCCAATTTAAAGGGAAGAACATTTGCGGCGGATGTAAAAAAGAGTTGAAACAATAATTAAGAGATTGTAAACAAAAGTGGGCTATGCCCACTTTTTTGTTGCATTATTTTTCCAAACGTGGTATACTACTAAAGTTGGAGGCATAAACCGCGCTAGCGGTTAGGGCTCCCAAAAAGTTTGAGCTTAAGCTCTGATTTTTTGGGAAAGAGGAGCAACCCCGAAGCTAATGAGCTTTTGGGGCGCCTTTTGCCACAAAACGAATAAGTGAAGGGTGTTGCGACGATATGAGTATCAAAAGTATGGTTGAAAAATTTGTAGGAACATATAGTGATAGGGAATTAAAGCGGATTATTCCTATCGCTAATAAAGTTATGGAGTTTGAATCGGTTATGGAACAAAAATCGGACAGCGAATTGCGTGCCATGACCTCTGCGTTTAAAGCGCGGTTGCACGCGGGCGAAACTCTTGACGATATATTGCCTGAGGCGTTCGCGGTGTGCCGCGAGGCGTCGTGGCGCGCGCTTGGTATGAAGCACTTCTTTGTGCAAATTATCGGCGGGATTGTTTTGCATCAAGGCAGAATTGCCGAGATGAAAACGGGAGAAGGTAAAACGTTGGTCGCAACTTTGCCGGCGTATCTTAACGCGTTGACCGGCAGAGGAGTTCACGTTGTAACGGTGAATGACTACCTTGCTAAGCGTGATAGTGAGTGGATGGGGAAAGTTTATACTTTCCTTGGACTAAGCGTTGGATTGATAATCCATGATATAAAACCGGAAGAGCGGAAGGCGAATTATGGCGCCGATATTACTTACGGAACCAATAACGAGATGGGATTTGACTATCTTCGTGATAATATGGTAATTTATAAGGATCAAAAGGTTCAGCGCGGGCATTATTACGCGATTGTCGATGAGGTTGACAGCATTTTGGTGGACGAGGCGAGAACGCCGCTTATTATTTCCGGGCAGGGCGATAAAGCGAACGTTTTATACGAGCAGGCGGATAGATTCGCGAAAACTTTGAAGCATAAAAAGGTGGTTGAAACCGATTCGAAGGCTGACGATGAGGAAGTTCATGCCGACGTTGATTATGTTGTTGACGAAAAGTCGCGAAGCGCGACACTTACGCCTAGGGGCGTCAAAAAAGCGGAAGCCGCGTTTAATGTTGAAAATCTTACCGATCCTGAGAACTTGACGCTTTCGCATCATATCAATCAGGCGATTAAGGCGAACGGATTCATGAAAAAAGACGTTGATTATGTCGTGAAAGACGGTCAAATCGTTATTGTTGACGAGTTTACCGGGCGTATGATGTTCGGGCGACGGTACAGCGACGGTTTGCACCAGGCGATTGAGGCGAAAGAGCGAGTAAAAGTTGAAAACGAGAGCAGAACCCTTGCGACCATTACGTTTCAGAATTATTTTAGGTTGTATGAGAAACTGTCGGGCATGACGGGAACGGCACAGACGGAAGAAGACGAGTTTCAAGAGATTTACAAGCTGGACGTTATCGTAATTCCGACGAACAAGGATCTTGCGCGTGAGGATTTTGCGGATGTTATCTATAAAAATGAGATTGCGAAATTTAACGCGGTGATTGACGAAGTTGAGGCGGCGCACAAGAAAGGACAGCCTGTTTTGATTGGTACCATTTCGATTGAGAAGTCGGAGCAGTTATCATCTATGCTTAAACGCCGCGGGATTAAGCATGAGGTTTTGAACGCTAAATTCCATGAAAAAGAGGCGGAAATTGTTGCGCAGGCGGGGAAAAGCGGCGCGGTTACAATCGCCACTAATATGGCGGGGCGTGGAACCGACATTGTGCTTGGCGGAAACGCCGAATTTATGGCGAAAAAGGAAATGGCAAAGCTTGGTTACAGCGATGAGTTAATCGCGCAATCAACAGGGTTCAGCGAAACGGACGACGCCGAAATTTTGGAGGCGAGATCGAAATTTCGTGAACTTGAAGCGAAATATAAAGCCGCGAACGCGCCGGATGTTGAAAAGGTGCTTGAAGCGGGCGGGCTTTACATCATGGGAACCGAACGGCACGAGAGCCGACGGATTGATAATCAGCTTCGCGGGCGCGCGGGGCGTCAAGGAGATAAAGGTACGTCGAGATTTTACCTATCGTTGGAAGACGATTTGATGCGTCTGTTCGGGTCGGACAGAATCGCGAACGTTATGAATGTTTTGAAAGTCGCGGACGACGAGCCGATTGAAAGCCGCATGGTTTCGGGCGTTATTGAGACGGCGCAAAAGCGGGTTGAGGGACGAAACTTTGATATTCGGAAGCATGTTTTGCAGTATGACGATGTGAATAATCAGCAGCGTGAAATGATATACAAACAGCGGAATTCTGTGCTTGAGGGCGAGAATTTGCGGGATAATATCCTTAATATGGCGGGGTCTGTAGTTGATAAAGCCATTGAGATTTACACCGGCGAGGCGTCACACGCGGAAGATTGGGATTTCGTGGGATTGCGTGAACATTTGCAGACTATATTTATGCCCTTTGAAGATGACGAGTTGAAATTCAGCGGGCATGAGATGGATTACATGGACCGCGCGTGGTTGCGTGAGAATATTATGGAAATTATAAACCGCCAATATGATGCTAAAGAAGAGTTATTCGGCGAAAATATGCGGGAGCTTGAGCGGGTTATCTTGCTTCGAATGGTAGACCAAAAATGGATGGCGCATATTGACGGAATGGAGCAGTTGCGTCAGGGGATTAACCTGCGCGCCTATGCGCAGCGAGATCCGGTTGTGGAATATAAGTTCGAGGGCATGGATATGTTCGAGGAAATGGTTTATAACATTAAGGAAGATACCGTTAGGTTTATATTTAAAGCGCAGCCGCAAAGCGAGATTGAGCGGAAAGCGGTTGCAAGACCTATGTTTGCAGGGCGCGCGGGACTTAGCTTTGGCGGCGCGAGCGATAAAACGGTGGAGAAAAAGCCGATTGTGAAGAAAGAAAAAGTTGGACGGAATGACCCTTGCCCCTGTGGCAGCGGGAAGAAATATAAGAAGTGTTGTGGGTTAGAGGAGGAATAGGGCGAATGCCCTATGACCCTCCGCGGGCGCGGGGGGCTACTGCATTGAAGCGGAGTGCCTCGGGTGGAGTGGGGTATTTTAAAATTTTTTGTCGCTTCGCTTCAAAAAATTTTTCAAGGGCTGACGAAAATCAGGCGGTCGGCAATCTGCCTCCCTTCTCTAACCACAAAATTATGGTTGAGAGCGGCGGCTTATCTTACTAATCTTTCCGCGAACGCGGTTCGCTAACCCGGTTTTTCTGTCGCCGCTTGCGGCACAAATCGTGTTTTTGGCGTTTGTGACCGCCAGGCGACCGGGATTATTAAGGGTAGAGCCCTTAATGCCCGACCGGCAGGTCATATGCCCACAGAGCCTCGCTCTGAAAAAGGGTTTTAAAATGAAATATTATTTCAAGGAAGTGAAAAAATGCTGGAATTCAACGATATTCGACTAAAACTCGACGGAATGGAAAGTGAAATTAACGATTTGAGGGATTCACTTTAACATAGAAGCGACTGAGGCGGAAACGTTGCGGCTTGAAGAGGTTTCCATGCAATCGGATTTTTACAACGATATGGAAGCGGCGAGCCGTGTTATGCAACAGATTAAAGGTTTGAAAGATAAAGTTGCGCGGTTTGACGCGCTTAAATCAGAGTGGGAAGATATTTCCACTCTTGTTTTGTTGGCAATTGAGGAAAGTGACGAGAGCGTTTTGCCTGAAGTTAAAGCCGGATTTAGGAAATTGACTGATGATTTGGAGAATATGCGGCTTGAAACGCTGCTTACAGGCGCGTATGATAAGAATAGCGCGATTATTACGCTTCATTCGGGTGCGGGCGGAACCGAGGCGCAAGATTGGTGTGAAATGTTGCTTAGAATGTACACGCGCTGGGCGGAACGTCGGGGGTTTAAGGTGACGACGCTTGACTATCTCGACGGCGAGGAAGCGGGTGTGAAGAGCGTTACCATTCAGGTTGAAGGACTGAACGCTTATGGTTACGCGCGGTGCGAAAAGGGTGTTCATCGATTGGTGCGGATTTCCCCGTTTGATTCATCAGGGCGGCGGCATACGTCGTTCGCGTCGGTAGACGTTATGCCGGAGATTGATGATGATATTGAAATCAATATCAATCCCGAGGATTTAAAGGTTGACACCTACCGCGCGAGCGGCGCGGGTGGGCAGCACGTCAACAAAACCGAGTCGGCGATTCGGATTACGCATATTCCGAGCGGGGTTGTTGTTGCTTGCCAAAGCGAGCGGTCGCAGCATAAAAATCGTGATACCGCTATGAAAATGTTGAAATCTAAGCTTGTTGAGATTGCCGAGCGGGAGCAAAAAGAGAAAATTGAGGATATCAAAGGCGTTCAAATGGAAATCGGGTGGGGAAGTCAGATTCGGTCGTATGTTTTTCATCCGTATAATATGGTCAAGGACCATCGCACAAATTTTGAAATGGGCAACACCGGCGCGGTGATGGACGGCGATTTGGACGGGTTTATTAATGCGTATTTGAAGGCTGCTGCGCAGGGCGTTTAGGGCGAACCTTTTTTCAGAGCGAGTCGCCGCTGCATTTGCCCTTGTCAGGGCAGGACGACAAGGGTGTATTGACACCCTTGTCAATCCCCAAAAAACTTTTGACGGCAAAAGTTTTACAAAACCGTCGCCGCTATGCCGCCGACCCTTCCCGACAAAAAGCGTCGGGCGGGTGCCCCGTCTGGCATGAGGGCGACAAAAGTTAGCGAGCCGCGTTCGCGGAAAGATTGGTGTGTACAAACGCTGCTTCAATTTGAGAGCGACCCGCGCCTAAAAGCGCGAGATGTTTTGTGGTAGGGGCGAGTTGTTTGTACTTGCTTCCGCGCCATGTGTGCTTGGTTTTTAAGCACGTGCATGAGCGCGGCGGTTTTGATCAAGTTTTTGGCGCGCAAAAACTTGTGGGATTGTCAAGGGCTAGTCCTTGACAAAGTGAAATTTAATTTTTGAAAGTGGTGAAAAAATTGTTTGACAAATTATCATTTATCGAAACGCAGTATGAGGAACTTTCACGAAAAATCAGCGATCCGGATGTTATTGCCGACCAAGAGGTGTGGCAAAAACTTTGCCGTGAGCATTCGGCGATTTCGCCGGTCGTTGAGAAATATCGCGAGTATAAGAAAAACGTTGAAACTATGGAAGAGAGTCGTCAGATTATGGACGATTCTTCGCAGGATAAGGACTTCCGCGATATGGCAGAGGAAGAATTTTACGCCGCGCGGGACAATATTGAGACGCTTGAAGAAGAGTTGAAGGTGCTTTTGCTTCCGAAAGATCCGAACGACGATAAAAACGTTATTGTCGAGATTCGCGGCGGTGCGGGCGGTGACGAGGCGGCGTTGTTCGCGAACAGCTTGTTTCGAATGTATTCGATGTACGCCGATAGTCGTCGGTGGAAAACCGAAATTTTGAGCGCCAGCGAAATCGGAATCGGCGGATTTAAGGAAGTTTGCTTTGAGATCAACGGTCACGGCGCATATAGCCGATTGAAATTCGAAAGCGGCGTTCATAGGGTTCAGCGGGTTCCCGAAACCGAGTCGCAGGGGCGAATTCATACGTCAACCGTTACGGTTGCTGTGCTTCCCGAGGTTGAGGAAGTGGACATCGACATAAATACCGAGGATTTGAAGATTGATACTTACCGTGCGGGCGGCGCGGGCGGACAGCATGTTAACAAAACCGAATCGGCGATTCGGATTACGCATATTCCGAGCGGGATTGTGGTCGCTTGTCAAGACGAGCGGTCGCAGGGCAAAAATAAGAATGCGGCGATGAAAATGCTGCGCTCGAAGCTGTATGAAGTTGCCGAGCGGGAGCGGAGCGAGTCCATTGCGGCGGATAGAAAGAGCCAAGTCGGAACGGGCGATCGAAGCGAGCGGATTCGCACCTATAATTTTCCGCAGGGGCGTGTGACCGACCATCGAATCGGCTTGACGCTTTATAAAATCGAAGCGATTATGAACGGCGATATAGATGAGATTATTGATGCTTTGACTACCACCGATCAGGCGGAGAAGTTGAAGACAATAGAAGAATAAGTTGCGTCGGTGCGCGGTGTTTTATCTTGTTAATCTTTCCGCGAATGCGGCTCGTTAACCAATGTTTTTCTGTCGCCGGCTTTGGCGCAAATCGCCGTTTTTTGGCGTTTGCGTCCATAGGCGACCGGGATTGGGGCTGAACCGTCCAAAACTTGTTTTGGCTAACGGTTCGTCCTTGAGGGTTTCCCAAGAGAGCAAGGCGTTCGTTGCCGACGCTCGATTGGTTGAAACCTACCGTAAGGGCAGAGCTCTTACCGCCCGTCCGGCAGGACATAAGCTCGCCGTCTCAGCGGCAAAAAAGCCCGCGTCCGCCGGCGCAAAAAAGGAGTGACTGAAATGGGAGCTATGGAAACTAATGTAATGTTTTTTGGATTGTTCTTTATAGTCTATGGCATCCCCATATCTTTGATAGTGCTTCTAATTGTTTGGCTTGTTAAATCTAATAAATCTAATTTGTATTCGAAAACGCAAATTTTATATTCAAGTAATTTTGATATTAAAAATGCGGCGAAAATCCTCCGCAACAGCGGGACGGTTGCGTTTCCGACCGAAACGGTGTACGGATTGGGCGCGAACGCGCTAGACGAGGCGGCTGTGGCGAAGATATTCGCCGCAAAGGGGCGCCCGAGCGATAATCCGCTGATAGTGCATATTGCCGAACGGGATGATGTTTACAAAGTCGCGCGCGAAGTTAGCGAGGCGGCGAAACTGTTGATGGATCAATTTTGGGGCGGGCCGTTGACGCTTATATTGAAGCGGCAAGCGTGTGTCCCCGACATAGTTACGGCGGGTCTTGACACGGTTGCGGTGCGTATGCCGGCGAACGAGATTGCGTTAGAGCTTATACGCGCGGCGGGAGTTCCGATTGCCGCGCCGAGCGCGAATGTTTCGGGAAAGCCGAGCCCGACGGCGTTTGAACACGTAAAACACGATCTTTTCGGAAAAGTTGACGTGATTATTGACGGCGGAAGCTGCGACGTTGGACTGGAAAGCACGGTAATCGATATGACGCGGGAAGTTCCGATTATACTTCGACCCGGCGGCGTGAGTCGTGAGGAAATCGAGGCGGTGATTGGGCAGGTAGATGTAGTTACGAAAATAGAAAGTAACGATAAACCCGCTTCGCCCGGCATGAAATATAAACATTACGCGCCGAACGCGAAAATTATAATATGCGACATCTTAGAAAACGCTGAAAACATCAGGAATCAAGGCGGGAAAGTTGGAGTTCTGATTTTTGACGAATATTTGGACGAGTTTGTGGGAGTTAAGTACGTTCTATCGCTTGGAAGCGTGAACGACGCTGAATCCGCCGCGCGGAATTTGTTTGGAAAGTTGCGCAAATTTGATACGCTTGAGGTTGATTTGATATACGCGCCGAAAATTCCGGAAAACGGAATGTGGGCGGCGGTTCGAAATCGGCTTTATAAAGCGGCGGGGGAAAATTGAGAAAAGCCTTGACAAATTAGAAATATCGTTGTATAATAAAGACATAAAAAGGCAGAACCTTAAACGGTTACGCCCAAGTACGCAAGTTAAGTAACCGCTACTTTTGACGAGGGGCGGTTACTTTTTTATATTTCTGATTGCGAGTATCGCAATGATTGACACGATAGTAATTGAAACTATGTATACAATCTCCATAAAATCACCTCCTTTCGGAAGTGAACGTAACCATCCGGCTATTTGCCGTTTTTAATTCTGCTTAAATTATATTATACTGCATTTTGTAATATTTTGTCAAATTAAATTTGCGTTACAGAGTTGAATTAGCGCTGAATTATGAATAAAAAATCGGTGTTTTGGGAAGATTTACATATGTGAAAGGATGAACGCATATGTATAGTTCCAGAACGGATTTGGCAATAGAGGCGCATGATATATTGATTAACAGTTCCGAGGTGAATGAAAGTATTCCCGGGATTCGGGTAGAGGACGAAGTTGTTGAGGACAGTATAAAAATTACGCGGGTGAGAATTGATTCTGACGACGCGTCGGACGCGCTTGGCAAGGAAAAAGGGAATTACATCACCCTTGAAATTCCGCGGCATATGTCGCATGAACAGAAAGTTTATGAGGCTATCTGCCGCGCCGTTGCGCGGGAACTTGCGCGGATTATTCGCCTGAAAGCGGGCGATACGGTATTGGTGGTCGGTCTTGGGAATTGGAATATAACCGCTGATTCACTCGGACCGAAAGTTGTTGAGGAGGTTATGGTCACGCGCCACCTTTTAGAGCATATGCCGGAGGAAGTGCAAGACGGCGTTCGCCCTGTTTGCGCCATTTCGCCCGGCGTACTTGGGCTTACCGGAGTTGAAACGAGCGAGATTACGCTTGGGTTGGTCGAGCGGGTTAAACCCGCTATGGTAATCGCCATTGACGCGCTTTGCTCACGAAATATGGAGCGGATTAACACCACCATACAGATTGCGGACACAGGAATTACGCCCGGTTCGGGAATTGGAAACAAACGAATGGCGCTTAACGAAAAGACGTTGGGGGTTCCGGTGATTGCGGTTGGAGTTCCGACCGTTGTTGACGCGGCGACCATTGCGGATGATAGTATTGAGCTAGTTTTATCCCTTTTGCGGGACGAATTGGAACATACCAGTTCGGATAAAGTCGCGGGATTTGCGTTTATAGACTCGATGAGGCGGGAAGATAGGTATGAGCTGATAAAAAAGGTTATCTCACCGATTGTGGGTGATATGATTGTTGCGCCGAAGGATATAGATTCGGATATTGATGATATTGCCGCCGTTGTGGCGAACGGGATTAATATTTCGCTTCATGAGGGAATAGGGCTCGGCGATATTGATAGGTATAAATAACACACGGTTTCCAAGGGATTTATTCGAGTAACAAAAATGCTTGCTTGGTAGATGGCTGTGGATTCGCTTAGCGAATCTTACGCCCCGACACTTTGGACGCAAAATACGCGTCAAAACGGCGTAATGTAATTGCTACGCGCAAGCGCGAGCCGCCGTTACCGGCTACCGCTTGCGAAAAAACACGCAAACGAAGTCTCAAATGCAAGGGCTTTTTTGTGCCGACAGCCGGGTAATTACTCCGAGGCTTGCCTCGGAACGCGTGCCTTATGGCGCGCGAGCTCAGGGTTCACCCTGAGGTAGATACCCGTCATTCCCTTGGAAATCTTTTTAAAATATCTTGCAATTTCAGTATAGATATGTTAGTATCAAAAGGCAAAAAAATTAGAGGAGGAGATATAAATGAAAAAGATTTTAAGTGGAGTTTTGGCAATATTAGTTGTTTTCGCAATTGTTCCGGCGGCGTTTGCGAACATTAGCGTTACGTTAGATGGTGTGCAAATTGATTTCGACGTTCCGCCGCAGATTATCGACAATCGCACAATGGTTCCGTTGCGCGCGATTTTTGAAGCGCTTGGCGCGGAAGTTGATTTTGACAATTATACGCAAACCATTGTCGCTGAACAAACTTCGGTTCATAGAACGGTGGTTACGCTTCAAGTCGGAAGTAATATCATGACGGTTGAAACATTTTATTTGTGGATTGGAATGCCGACAAACGAACCTCGCCCTGACGTGTTTTCGTCAAGTCAAGATTTTGAACTTGATGTTCCGCCGTTGATTATTGATAACCGCACGCTTGTTCCGGCGCGCGCGGTTGCGGAAAGCTTTGGCGTAAACGTTGAATGGAACGTTGACACGCAAACTGTTATTTTAAGCACAGGTGATGTGCCGGCAACGGAACCGCCTGCAAGCGGAGAAGGCAATGATTCTATAGGCGTGTTAGTTGGCGAATGGTATTGGTATGTTCCGTTATTAGGTGATTTTGAAGGCAATTATAGAGTGTTTTTTAACGCTGATATGACAGGAAGCCGCGGCATTTCTGCGCTTATGCAGGATTTCACATGGATGACATCTGCGGATGGTTATTTGTTGATGGATATGATTGGAGCCGGTTGGGAGTTTGCCTGGCAACACAGATATTCTATAAGCGAAGATGGAAATGTGCTTACTTTGGAGAGTATGACAACTCCGGGATTCCCGCAGGATTTTATGAGAGCTGATTAATATTGTTGATTATAAAAAATTAAATTTAAAATAATAGGAGGAAATTTAAATGAAAAACGGTATTAAAGGTTACATAGCGGGAATTTTAACTTGCGTTATGCTGTTGACAGCGGTTTTTGCAAGCAGCGGCGTAATGCGTGAGGTGTTTTTTGGCGTTCAAGTTAGCGTAAATGGCGAAGTTCAAAATTTTGACGAAGATATGACGCCGTTTATTGTAGACGGCAGAACGTTTTTGCCGGTTCGCGCAATCGCGGAAGCGTTAGGCGTTGACGTTGATTTCGATGAAGAGACGAACACGGTATTGTTGAGCCAGCCTCACCTGATGGAGCAATTAATGGTTATGTTTCGACCTATATATGAGTCAATGTTTGAAGCAATGGGACTTGACGTAAGCTGGAACGAAATTATGGGCGAGCTTCAGGGTGTTGATTGGGACGAGATGATGGACTTGTTTAACGAGATGGATTTCGGCGCGCTTATTGCCGAAATGCTTGGAGGTTTTGGTTTTGGAGATTTCGGCACGGAATTTGTTGAAGGAATTCCTGCGGGGCATCAGTTACTTGACACTTCATGGGCTTGGGATAGCGCGACTGAGTATGTATACACGTTCAATGCAGATGGCACGGGAACGCGCGGCATACCGGGGATGATGGAGAACTTCGAATGGTCGATTCCGGAAGCGGGTCATATAATGATGAATATAACAGGCGGTATTATGACCGAAAGTTGGAGCTATACTATCGAAAATGACATATTTACGATAACAAGCAATCAAGTTCCCGGTTTGACGTTTAGCTATGTATTAGTTGACTAATATTTCGCATATCATACAACCAGAAACCGCCGAAAGGCGGTTTTTGTTTTACTCGCTTGACATATTTTAGTTAAAGTGGTATACTTAACCGAATATAATTTTAAAAGGAATGATATCAATGATTAATACAGAAAAAACTATGGATAAAATTGTCGCGCTTTGTAAGGGGCGCGGGTTTGTGTTTGCCGGTTCGGAGATATATGGCGGGCTGTCTAACACTTGGGACTATGGACCTTTGGGGGTTGAGTTTAAAAATAACGTCAAACGTGCGTGGTGGAAAAAGTTTGTGCAAGAATGTCCGTACAACGTTGGATTGGACGCGGCGATTTTGATGAACCCGCAAGTTTGGGTTGCAAGCGGCCACGTTGGCGGATTCGCTGACCCGCTTATGGATTGCAAGGAGTGTAAAACCCGTCACCGCGCGGATAAACTGATTGAAGACATCACGCACGAGAGCGCGGACGGTTGGAGCAACGAGAAAATGATGGAATTTATCAGGGACAATAACGTCGTTTGCCCGAGTTGTAAAAAGCAAAATTTTACCGATATTCGCAAGTTTAACTTGATGTTTAAGACGTTCCAAGGCGTAACCGAGGACAGTCAAAGCGAACTTTTCCTCCGTCCCGAAACGGCGCAAGGAATATTTGTGAACTTTAAAAATGTGCAGCGTTCGATGCGCAAAAAAATTCCGTTCGGAATTGCGCAGGTCGGAAAATCGTTCCGAAACGAGATTACGCCGGGGCAATTTGTGTTCAGAACGCGCGAGTTCGAGCAACTTGAACTTGAGTTCTTCTGCGCGCCGGGAACCGACTTGGAATGGTTCGATTATTGGGAAAAATTCTGCCAAAACTGGCTGATTGACCTTGGAATTAAGCCGGAAAACATAAAAATGCGCGCCCATGCGGCGGAAGAGCTGTCGCATTACAGCAAGGCGACGACCGACATCGAATTTTTGTTCCCGTTCGGCTGGGGCGAACTTTGGGGAATCGCCGACCGAACTGATTTCGACCTGAAACAGCACAGCGAGCATTCGGGCGAGAAAATGGAGTACATCGACCCGGAAACCAACGAGCGATACATTCCGTATTGTGTTGAGCCGTCGCTTGGCGCGGACAGAGTCGCGCTTGCGTTTTTGGTTGACGCGTATGACGAGGAGCAATTGGAAGGTGACGACAGCCGAACGGTGTTACGTTTGCATCCGGCGCTTGCGCCGATTAAGGCGGCGGTTTTGCCGTTGTCGAAGAAGCTTTCGGAAGGTGCTTTCAAGGTTTTCGAGACGCTCAACAAAGAATTTATGTGCGAATATGACGAGGCGGGAAGTATCGGGAAACGTTATCGACGCCAAGACGAAATCGGAACGCCGTTTTGCATAACTTACGATTTTGATAGCCAGGAAGACGGCGCGGTTACCGTGCGTCATCGCGACAGTATGGAGCAAGAGCGAATAAAGATGGAAGATTTGGTTAATTATTTAAGGGAGAGGATTCAGTTTTAGGGCGAAGCTCTGAAACACCCTCCGCGGATTTCGTTTCAAAACACCCGCCCTGCGTGACGGGTGTTTGTTAAGAAGCGAACTGCGTTCGTGGAAAAGTAACGAGATACAGCACTGCGCTCGTTCGAGAGCAGCCCGCGCCTAAAAGCGCGAGATATTGTTTGGTTAAAGTGTTATGTTTGTACTAACTTTCGCCCGCGGTTCCGCCAAACGGGGCACCCGCGCGTTTTGTGCGTGGGTCGTGGCGGGGAGGGCGACGGTTTTAGTCAAGTTTTTGACGCGCAAAAACTTGCTGGATTGTCAAGGACTGGTCCTTGACGCGTCGCGCGCGCCCGCGCAAAACCCCGCGCCTATTGGCGCAAAAAGGAAGAAATTATGGAACAAAATCAAAAACGAATAATTGCCACCAACCGAAAAGCGTATCACGATTATTTTGTCGAGGACAAATATGAGGCGGGAATCGCGCTTGCGGGAACCGAAGTGAAGTCTATTCGCGATAAAAAGGTGAACTTAAAGGATAGTTATATTTCTTGCAAAACCGGCGAGGCAATGCTGATTGGTATGCATATCAGCCCTTACGAAAAGGGGAATATTTTTAACAAAGATCCGCTTCGGACGCGGAAGTTGCTGCTTCATCGGCGGGAGATTAACAAGCTGATTGGGTTGACGCAGCAGGAGGGCTATTCGCTTATTCCGTTGGAAGTTTATTTTCTTGGTTCAAAGGTGAAATTGGAGATTGGGCTGTGTAGAGGAAAGAAAAACTACGACAAACGGCATACGACGGCGGAAAGAGATGCCAAACGAAAGATGGAGCGGGTAATGAAGGAGCGGATTAGGTGAGTAAAAAAGACAAAAGGTTTGAAATAGTGACAAAGGAATCTCATGGTATGGCGATTGGGACGATGATTCTTCGCGATAAACATACAGGCATACATTATTTGTTTAGTCAAGCAGGTTATGGCGGCGGATTGACGCCGCTGCTCGACAGCGATGGCAAACCGATGATTGATAAGGGGTAGGCAGTAGACTAAAACGGTGTTCGCACTCGGTATTTTTTCCGCGAATGCGGTTATCTATGTTTTTTGTCGCCGGCTTTGGCGCAAATCGCGTTTTTTGTAAATGAGACTTGATTTTGCTGATTTTTGCAAAATCGTAGTCGAATTATCCAGTAAGCGAAGCGAGTCGGGCGTTTGCGATCATAGGCGACCGGGATTGAGGCTGAACCATCGAAATCTTGATTTCGCTAATGGTTCGCCCTTGAGGGTTTCCCAAGAAAACGAGTCGTACTTTGACGAAGTTTGATTGTCTGAAACCTACCGTAAGGGCAGAGCCCTTATCGCCCGTCCGGCAGGACGCATGCCCTCGGGACGGACCCGAAAAGAGTTGCGCCCGCAGGCGCAAAAGACGGGGATGAAATGGTTTCGACGGGAATATTGAACTTAGGGGAGCGAGCGGTGTCGGGCAACACCTAAATCTGCGACCAAACTTAAATTAAACGCTAACAAAAATTTAGCTTACGCTGCCTAATTAGGTAGCCGTCCTAACTTATCCGAACCGCGGGATGAGGGTGGGCGTCAAATTTAGCGGTGAACGTGAGGAAGAAGTGTCTCGATCTTCCCATGAACCAGAGGCTACCTGATATATTGCTTTGTTTATTGTGTGATATTGAGGGGAATTTAAACAATAAACTACGCTCGTAGCGCCAATAGGGAATGTATTTTCGGACACGGGTTCAACTCCCGTCATCTCCACCATCTATAAAATAAGGGTTTCGCAAAAAGCGAAACCCTTGTTTTTATCTTAAAATTATCGAAACGTCCAACTTTTGTCCAACTTTTTTGAAAAAGTGCAATTGCTAAATTTCTGTTGTATTTTTTGTTATCAAACAAGTCGAATCATTAGTTATCTAACCTTTATCTACACCAACTTATACTCTGTTGCGATACGAATGACATCGGCCATTGAATTTGCGTTTAGTTTTTCATAAATATGATTCATATTCATTTTCACTGTACTGATGGATATTTCCTGATTGGTGGCAATTTCTTGGCGCGAAAGCCCTTTGCACATATCGCGCAGAATTTCGGTTTCTCTGGCGGATAAAGCTTTTATGCCGCTCATGTTGTTTTCTTTTTCATATTTAGAAATAATTGTTGACTGATATTTAGCATATAGAGCTGACTTGCGTTTGATGTTTTCCAACCACTCCTTCGGAATTGCACAATCTGTGTTGTTTATAGCAGCCATGGTAAGAGTACGCATATCTTTCCCCAGCTCGATAAATGGCATCACAATATTATTTGGCGCCGCCGTTTCGTAAGCATTCCACAGAGCATCAAACGCGGCTTTTTTATCGTTCATTTGGTAATATACACAAGCTTCAATCGCCAACATTTCCACTCTGCCATATAATATGGACTCGCGATGTTTCATTTCATCAATATAGGTGAGCAGGGGTTGATAGTTCCTTGTTAGGTAGTGATAACGGGCCTTCATTTGATTGCAGAAATTTTCGATAAAATACGAATGATCATATGAAGTAAAATTTTCTTTAAGCCAATTCGGAATCATTTCCGGTTGTCGCAAGAGATAGTAATACCATCCATGAGCAATGTCATGTGTGAGAAAACGGCGAGAATAACCGCTTATATCAATCATTGTTTTTATGTCGTTTAGCGACTGCTTAGCTTTTTGATAATTTCCCTGCATGACGGCTGTGCGCATGGTGTAAAACAGTGCTCTGTGCTCAGCTTCAAATTGCCCACACTTACGCGCTTGCTCAATCGTCGAAAGCAAAAAAGAATCTGCGTCGGCAAGGTTGTTTTGATAGAAATTAAGCTCACCCCAAAGCAAATCATCTAATCCCCTTATATGGCAAAAACAAATAGAAGCATTACAAGCACAATTTATCATTCGGCTCGCGGCTTCTGCGAATTCGCGAGGAACTCCTGATTTTGCGCTTCTCACTGCGCTGGCCCATGGCCCTAGCGGCATTATAATGGTTGGAATCAAATTTTTAGGCGATTTTTCCAAGCAACTAACGGCTTTTTCTAAATACACATCAAAATCATATCTATTGTCTGCTCCGCTCATTAAAAATCGCTCCCAACACCAGAAAAAATATATAAGGCTTAATGTATGGTTTCGGAAAGCATTATCCTCAGGCAGGCCAAGAAACCTTTTTTCATAGTTTTTTGCCATTGATAAAAAGTCTTTCCAGCGATTTAAACGAAGTAAAGCGTGTAAATGCATGGCTGCGAAAAAATTTATATTATTAAACACTTCCGTCGGCGCGCGCTCAAAAATACCAATGAGATAAAGTGGAATTTCACTTGATGTATACTCAAGCAGTTTCCACATAATTGATACAATTGATTCATAATCCTTGATTTCTTCATAATATCTCAGCGCGTCAATACTAAAGTCATTTAGCTTGCACCAGTCTGCGGAAATTTTATATGTCTCACACTTTTCATATTCAGTGAGCATGTCTTGCTTCGTGTGAAGAAAATCCAAGAACAGATGATGGATTAAGTACGCGCCTATCTCGTTGTCATAACGCACATATGCGCTTTGTTGTTGAAGTTCGGTCAGCAATTCTTCATCACCGTTTGCCAGCATAGTGACCAAGTCTATAGAAAGATGTTCAATCAATGAAAGGCACAGCCAGAAACGTTGCAATCGTTCGGACGCCACGCTCCACACTTCTGCTTCAATTAATTTAAAGATATTATGTTTTATCGCCGGTCGGGTATAACCCGGATATGCCGGCGATTTTTTTAGTGATCGCGCGATAAGGTTCACGGAGAAAGCCCAACCGCGTGTATCTTGAAAAATTTTGTGCAGAGTTTGCGGCTTTGGCGATACTTCTTGCAATTGCAAATAATTATCCAATTCGCGTTCAGTAAAATTTAAATCTTCCTCATTTATGTGATATACCATATCTCGAACTTCTAAGTTTGCAATATTAATTTGCGGCATCTCCCGGCAAATCATAATCATTGTGCAGCTACTCGGAAGCTCATTTGCATCCCGTTCTATAAATCTAAGCACAGCCGGGTTATTTATAAGATGAAGATCATCAAACACAAGGATAAAGCGCCGGTTCGCTATAAAATCAAACCTCATTTCAAAAAGCTGTTTCAATCTATTTTCTGTATCGGGAAAACCGAACTCTAAAAATTGTTTTACTACATTTTCTCCTACATGTATACCTAAATTGGCAAAGCTTTCCCAAAAACGCGTGCCGACATTGTCTGACTTGGAAAGCTGCATCCACATAGCAGGAATATCGCATTGTTGCACAAAGTCAGCAACCGCACGGGTTTTGCCATAGCCTGTGCCAGCCTCGATGACAACTAAAGGCTTTTCGATAGCCTTTTCCAAAAGCGCATTCATTCTTGGTCGGATAATATGCTCGGGAGAGTTTGATTGCGGTAAAGAAGTTGTGTTTTCGTTCATAGCCACATCCTCCTTGTTATGATAACTACATTATATTTTATGCCTATATTATATCACATTTATAAGCATTTTGCAAGAGGGGATGTAGTTTTGTGAATGAAATTTGATTAAATCAGGGCATTATTTGCGAAATATTTTTAGATTATAATGTTAATATGATTAAATTACAAAAATAAAAGGCTTTTTGAAGAAGTCTCCAAAAAACCTTTTGATATATCATTATTAAATTGTAGCAGTTGCCTTTTCGTGAAATTCGCAATTTTGCGAAAAGTAGTTTTTGACCCCCATATCACATAAACGAATATAAGTATAACACGTTTTATTCACAATGTCAAGAAAAAAATTTGCATTTAGCAATCATTTTTATTACAATGTTCAACAATTACATTAATTTGACTAGAATTACAACAATTTGTGAATTTTTAAGCCGTCAAATTTACCGTCAAAATCAACAAAGGAGATGATAAAGTGGCACGACGAGGAGAAAACATCTATAAAAGAAAGGACGGCCGTTGGGAGGGGCGTTGCGTAGTCGGTAAACATGACGACGGACGTTCAATCTACAAATATATATATGGATCGAAGTATAGCAATGTCAAACAATCATTGATTGCTTTAAAGGCGACAACGGCTAAACAAAATTGTCATATCGGCGTTTTTGCCGGACATACGTTTAACGTTTGGGCGCAACATTGGCTCTACAAACTCTCAAAGCCGAACGTAAAACCATCTACGTTTTCAAGCTATCACGGACACATGAAACGACATATTCTTCCACGATTAAGTCATATAAAATTGATAGAAATAACGTCTTTCGAGATTCAAGATTTCGTCACCGATTTAAGCCGCGCCGAGCTTTCGCCCGCAACCATCCAAAATATATTTCGCGTTTTGTCGGCTTGCATGAAAGCGGCGCGGCGGTTTAAAGAAATTCCGTCGAATCCGTGCGACGATGTTATTACGCCTTCGGTCAGATATGAAAAGGTTGAAGTTCTCAGCCGCGACGAACAAAAGCGGCTCGAACGCAAATCGCGAGAATTTGACGAGAATACGCACACCGCAATTATGCTTTCACTTTACGCCGGACTTCGTATCGGCGAGGTTTGCGCTCTTCGATGGGAAGATATCGACTTCGACAGAAATCTTATCAATATAAATCACACAATACAGCGTATTACCACATTTGAACAAACAGGAAATAAAACAATGATGATCATGGACAAGCCTAAAAGCACAAACTCGTCAAGACAAGTTCCAATGCCGCAAGCAATATCAGATTTGCTAAGACGCATAAGACGATCAAACGGGTATGTGCTTTGCGAAAACAACAGCTATTTGGATAATCGCACGTTGCAATACCGTTTTAAGTCCGCATTAAGGCGGGCAAACGTGCGTGATGTCAACTTTCATAATCTGCGGCACACCTTCGCGACAAGATGTGTCGAATGCGGCATTGATGTTAAGATACTAAGCGAAATTTTAGGACACGCCACGGTAAAGTTAACGCTTGATAGATATGTTCATCCGCTTATGGAGCAAAAACAAGAAGCAATGCGGAGCTTAAAACGGGCATAGTTAATAAACTCCCGAAAATTTTTAGTCCGTCAATAAGCCGTCAAATCGGGAGCGCAAAATATAGCATTATCAATGGTTTGAACGTTACTTTTCGCAAAATTGCGAATTTTGTGAAACATTTGTGCCGACAATTTACCCTATATTTCATTATAACACAAAGTTCAACAAATATACAAAACATTTCATGTTTTTTTAAAAATGGCAAAAACGAAATTTTACATATAAAAATTAAACTGTGTTTTTGGAAAGGTGTGATGAACAAGGATCATTTGGAAGAGAGAATGAGTAACGCAAAATTTTTATTAGGAGGATTAAAAAGAAAATGGTTATTAAAAAAATGCTGTCATTTATGATAGCGCTAGCAGTAGTTTTTAGCACGGTGACATTAATCGCCGCGCCGACGCCGGCAGAAGCAAACGCCCCGGGTCTTGCCGTGACGGTCACACGACGTGAGCCGGTGAGCCTAATTAGGCTAAGCCGGTCGGGACAAATAGGCAATGACGTGGTTCCCGCGGGCAATGGCTACCACATTCTCGGTATGGGTGGCACCTGGTTAGGAGGGGATCGGATTTTCGTCGCTAGACACAGGAAGAGTCCCCCACTAGCCCCGGGAGGATCTATCAATGGTTGGTCGAATGTCGGCGCTAACACAGGCTGGGGGGATGCGGCCACCTTTCCTGAGATTGGGGACACCGGGTGGGGTATCCCACACCCGATAAATTTGTTTTCACAAGTCCCTCATACTCGACAAGGGTGGATCGTAAGGCAAAGCGGGGGGACAACCGGGCACATGTACGTTTTATCGCGCTCGAACGTGGGGAACACAAATCAGTCTCGCCGAACCTCGACCTTGACGTGGGCGGGTGCAAGGAGTAACGCGATTACATTCGGATGGCGTACACCGGACTACGTAATCGGTCAGTCTGCGACGGTTAGTGTAAGAAACACAACAGGCGCACCTGTGACTTTGTCACCGTTGCCGCCACATCCGGCGTGGGAAATCGTATTGCCTCCGTATTGGACGGGAACGCCGTTGCCGCACAACCAAGCTCGTGAGTTTACAATCAGACCGCGTCAAGGATTGCGTGTTGGAACGTATGACCATACGTTTGTAATTAATAATTCAACAGGAAATCCGATGACGTTTGACGCTTTCTTTACTGTAGGTTGGATGGAGACAGCTGAACCGACAGGCGACGCGATTGTTATCGAGCGCGAAGTGCCGTGGACAGGTATGATCGCGAACGACACGGTAAGATTGCCGCAAGCAATGACTTTCGGCGGCGAAACAAGATGGGTTGAAACAGGCATGGTTTCGGCACAACCAGATTGGGCTGTTGCGCTTGACGGCGACGAAGTTGTTGTAACGCGCACAGGCGACCAAGTTGGGTCGGGTTATCACTTGGTTGCGACAGGATTTATGCCGTCGACTTTGGGCGGATGGGATCATGCGTATCGCCGCATTTACGTGAATTTGGATGCGGGCGGATATCGTTTACCGCCGCTTGAAACGACGGAAGCTCCGACAGGTTTGGCGGTTGCGCCGAGCACGTTGGCGCAAACTTCGTTCAGCGTAAACGCGATTACTGCGCCAGGCGGTTGGACGACGCAATATGCGTTGTTTGCGGCAGACGGCTCAACTGTGATTCGCGATTGGGCTGTGGGAACTGCTTTTACAGGCTTGACTGCGGATACTGCGTATGTTGTTCGCGCACGATTCGCGCCGATTAACGCGGCAACGCATGCAATGAGCCCTGAAGCGACTTTGAACGTGAGAACGTCAGAAATTCCGCCGTTGTTGACGACAAATGCGCCGGCTGCGCCTGTTATGACTGCGGGTTCGCTTAGAACGACATCGTTCGCGGTGAATGCGATTACTGCGGAAGCAGGTTGGAGAACAGAGTTCAGATTATATGCTGCTGACGGCGTTACGCCGATTAGCGATTGGGTAACATCGCGTATTTTCAGCGGTTTGACTGCTGAAACGACGTATGTGGTTCGCGCACGATTCGCTGCGATTAACGAAGCGACGCATGTGACGACTGCTGCGAGCGGTTCGTTGGTTGTTACGACGTCGGAAGAAACGGTTATCAATATTCCGGGTTATCCGTGGGGACAAGGCGATGAAGGCGATTGCGGTTGTGATTACGATTGCGATTGTATCGTGATTGTTCCGCCGGGCGACTGGACATGGCCGGAAGGCGACTTGCCTGAAGGACTTCTTCCGTTGCCGGACGGTTATACTTGGTGCGTGAGATGTATAGTTTGCGACACTTGCGTATGCGACGACCCGTGTGATTGCGAATATCCGGAGTGGATTATCGTGGTTCATGCGATTCGTGTGGCATCGATTGCTGTTGGAAATGCGGGCGCGGTTGAAATTGACGCAACTCGTACGTTAACAGCGACAGTATTGCCGGAAAATGCTCGAAATCGAGCAGTTGTTTGGACGTCAAGCGATGCGGCGATTGCAACGGTAAACGCTGAAACAGGTGTTGTTACAGGCGTTGCGGCAGGAACTGTTACAATTACAGCGACTGCGGCAGATGGTAGTGGAGTAGTTGGCACTGCGACTGTTACAGTAGGCGCAGACGGACCGACAGAGCCGATACAAGGTCAGTTCCGCTATCGTCAAGACGGAATCGGAAACATCGGCGTTTTGGGAACTGTTTTAGTATCGCGAGAAGCGTTCCCGAACTTGACAACAGAGTTTGCGTTAAGAAGCAATCTTGCGGGCGTTTATATATTCTTCTCGTCGGAGCGTTCGAATGAGACGAATTGGGTGTTTGCAGTATTGCGCAACAATTCGGATGTACCTATGGCTGTTACTGATTTCTATTTTGCGCCAATCGGCGGAGAAGTTACTGCGAATACGGTAGTAATATACGGAAATCCAATGGGCGGTAATGCATTGCCGGGGTTTGCAGCGCCGTCTCAGGCGCTTGCATTACAAACAGGCGCGTTGTCGGTTGCAGGCATACAGCCAATTGGTAGAGTTTCAGCGGCAGTATTTGCGGTTGGACCGTTTGTAGCAAACATATCGAATGTAGCGCTTCCGAGTGTTATTTTCCAATATGTAAACACGGGACATCCGAGGAACCTACTTCCGATATTGAATATAGCGAACGATAGCGTTTTATAACAGTAACATAATTAAAAATTACATATTAAAAAGGAGAAAAGGATATGAAGTTAAGCAAAGTATTGTCAATGATATTGGCAATAGCAATGGTTTTAGGAATGTTTGCAGTTCCTGCGTTTGCGACAGATGGTCGCGTTGAGTTGGTTGTAAATGTAATTGGTTCTGACTTTGAAGTTGGAGACGAGTTCACTGTTGAATTCAGTTTTAACTTTGCAGATGGAGGAGTGCTTTCTGCTTATCAGTTCGACCTTAATTGGCCGGCAGGCGCATTGTCGTTTGTAAGTGCAAGTTTTGGTGCCCCGGCTTTTGCGCACGTTGGAATAGGTGCGTCAACTCCGGCAGGACTTAATGGAGTTCGTGTTGGAGGTTCAGTAGCAGGTATTTATGAAGGTGGAATTGGCGGAATGATCGGAACTATGGTTTTGAGAGTGGAAGATGCCAGCCAAGATATTAATTTAAATATTACTTATGCACACCTTGATGGATTTTTAGGTGATTGGTGGATGCCGATGAATCCAGGCACAATGGTTCTTCCGGGCATGCCGGGTTCTACATCTAATGCAACTGTAACGGTTGAAGATGATGAGCCGGGCCCCGGTCCCGGCGGCGACGGTCATGTATTCATCAGACCGGCGGCGGATACGCCTGCAAATGTATTGGTAGGCGAAGAATTCTCCCTAATCGTGTCAGCGCATGATTTGGCTGATATTCACAACTTAAATGTTGGACTTGAGTTTGACCTTGATTATGTTGAAATTGTTCGCTTTGAGTGGATGGGGCCGGCAGCATTCGTTCAGCTTCCCGGTTCAGGTATAGTCGGTGGTCGCGTTGATTTATGGGCGGCTGTAGCTGAAGCGGGTGCCGATATTGCAAGCATAGGCGGAACAACAGCAAATCCGACAGCTTTTTGGAGAGTTGTTTTAAGTCCGGTAGTGCCAACTGTATACCATGCAACGGCAACAGGTTGGGACACATCTGATTTGATAGAATTCGCTTTTGCGGCGGGTGCGCCTGACGCGTTTGGCGGCAGAGAGCGTTTCTCGGTAGCAGGATTGGTTCAAGTTCCTACTGAGTTTGTAGATATTGCGGAAATCACTATTTTGACTCCGACTGGTGGAACACCGGTTACTATGAACACAACAGGAAACACATATATTGATTTCACTTATGAAGTAACGTTTGTGAACTATGATGATTGTGCGCCGATTCCTGACAATCACTACGAGTGGATAGTTGTGAACTACACACCGGGAGATGGTTCTACAGCTACAGCTTCTCCGCATTTCAATGCACAAGGTCAGTTAGTTCTTCCGGAAGGATTTGAAGGTTCAGTTCTTGTACGTGTGTATGCTGAGTACAACAATAACTTCGGTGCTGACAGATTAACAAATCCTGATCGTCCGTGGGATGAAATCATCATCACTACTGAAGAAGTTTGGGATCCGTATAGAATCGTTGAAATCACAGGTTCTACACCGACAATTCCGGTTGACAGAGACGAAGATGTAACTTTCGCTCATGTTGTACTTTGGGATTGCCCTCCGGGAAGAAACCCTGAAATTCTTTCAAGACCGGTAGACCAAGAGGTTGTTTGGAGCATAAGATTGCCTAACGGCGACCCTGTACCTGGAAATATCGCGGTAATCGATCCTAACACAGGAGTATTTTCAATGGTTGACGCTGATTGGGAAGGCGACATTTTGGTAAGAGCGACATCGGTTAATGATAACCCGACTCAATTTGTTTGGGGCACAACTGATCTGTGGCCAAACCAAGACGGATATCGTCCGTATGACGAAATTTTGATAAGAATCACAGATGAAGAAATTACTTTCCCTCTGAATGTTACAGTAGTTGGAACAATTCGTTTGGCGCACAAATTGCGTACAGTAGCAGGCGGCGCCGGCGTAAGAGCTGACGTTGACGCAGATATCAGAGTTACACTTTATGCGAACGCAGCAGCGTTTGATGCAAGAACTCCGATTGCAACGGTAGCGGCAGTTTATACTGATAACGACGGTAATTTCGAACTTTCACTTCCTGAAATTGATGTAGATACAACATTCTACATCCGTATGGCAAGAAGAGACGGCGGAACTCGTGATGAGGCATATCGTGATCTTCAAGTGAGACTTATTGTAGCCGCTGATGCTGATGGAGAAGTTACGCTTTCATCAGGTAATTACTTTCAACCGACTACCGACGTATTCTGGTTGTTCCCGGGAGCGTTTGCCGGAGCGAATGCAACTCTTATTACAGATTACCAAGCAATTAGAGGTGCTGTAGGTTTGGCAGGAGTTGGCGGCACAGCAGTTATGGATATCAATGAAGTTAATGGTATCGACGGCGCTGACCTTGCGGCAGTTAGAGCAAGTATATTAGGTATGGAAACAATTGAAATCGAAATTGACTAATCGTACTTAACTTTAATATATTGGGGCGAGTTCGCTCGCCCCAATATATTGCTTGAATAATATTAAACGAGGTGAAAGCAAAAGGATGCTAAAACGAATATTTAATATTTTTATTACAATATCAATATTGATAAGCATCATTAGTTTATTGCCTGTTTTTGCGCAAAGCAACATTGAAACAATAGAAATTGTAATCACAGATTTAGAAGGCAACGAAATAACAACTGCACATATTGGCGAAGTTTTTAGGGTGAATGTATACCTTTCAAATTTTGATGATTTATTATGGGTTTCGCCATCATTGCATTTTAATGCGGAAATAGCGCAAGTGTCTAATCGTGATGGAGATATTCTTCCGACAGGATTTGGAAATCAAGCGCCTAATTTTTTTAGAACAGGCAACGCAATAGGCAATCCATATGGGTTATGGCGTGGAGTACATGTTCCGGTTGGGCCTCATCCATTTTTGAATAACCGAACCGGATTACTTGGAATGACGTTTACCACTTTCAATAATCAACCTCGTAATTTAACAGATAGACAACTTGTGTATTCGGTATATATGGTAGCCATTGCCGCAGGGAATCCGGATATTCGGCTAACTTGCAGAAGTGATGGATATGGCAAAAATAATCCGCAAGAGTGGTATGACTGGGCAATATTTGCGCGCGGCAGTTTTTGGTTTGTGCATCATGGACCTATTAACAGCGACACATTCCTTAGAAACAACAGATATAACGGTATTATGCCGACATTTAATACATTGGAAAATATAACGATAGATCTTTACTATGACGGAATACCCGCAGACGGGATTTTACAACTTGACAAGTATCTGACAATACTGACAACAATTAGAAATATTCAGGATTATGATATGGATGTTATGGTGATTGTGGCGGCTTATGACGAAAAAGGCAGACTTCTTGAAAGCACAGTGCGCCGCCGTGTAATATACACTCAAACGAGAGATGAGATTAACTTTGAATACAAGCCCTCCGCTTTGGGGGTTGAATATATAAAAATATTTATTTGGAATGCGAATACGATGGCGCCTTATGTGCCAAGTATTTTTCTCAGAAAAGCAGTAGTTTATAATTAGTTGAAAGAAGGTATAAGCTAAATGCACAAAACAAGATTAAAACTTTTATCAATATTGTTTGTTATGTCCATTCTATTGACAGGGGTTACTTTGCCATTAGCCACGGCAGATAATTCGGAAGAAATGCAGAACGACACTCCAACGGTATTTTTTGTAACGCGTGTAGATGGCAATTTGCAGGATTATTGTTATATAGGCGAAATTTTTATAGTTGAAATTTGGATAAAAAATGTGAGAAATATTGTAAATATCACTTTGCCTGTGCTTGACGATCCGATTCGTGCGACATTAGAATCTGTTGTTGCTGCCCCCGGATTTGAGCATATAGATAATCCGCAATATATTCCGGGAACTACAAACATTATGCTTTTGGCGTATCCGCACGAAGTGGGCGGCGGGATTACCTTAGATTTTGAGCCGACTTTACTTGCCACACTTACATACGAAGCTGTGGCATCGGGATGGATATTAGGTAGCGCCAGTACCGGATTTGGATTTGAGGCGTTTAATCCGACTGCGCCTGTTCCTACAGGAGTTGTTCTGATTGATAACGAAAGCTGGGGCACCGTAGATGCTTTTATGCCGATATTCCCGATTTGGAGTGTGCACCCTTTTGAAATTCGCCAAAGGCAGCATACAATCACTTTTAGACCCGGCGACAATGGAACGGATGAAGATCCGACATTAATGCCGCCTACGAAAGTGCCTGACGGTGAAGATTTTACTGTGCCGGAAAATGAATTTAATCGCAACCCGGGATATACATTTGACGGTTGGGAAGATAGCCGCGACGGAGCTATACATCAACCCGGCGATGTTATACCTGATATAGATGAAGATTTTTATCTTACGGCGCAATGGCGTCGTATTGAAGTGCGTTATATGGTTACAGGAATTGCGCCTTCGACTTTTGCGCCATATCCAATTCCGCCGAACTCGCCGCAATCACCCGGTGATGAGTTGACTGTAGCTGATGATTTAACAACTACCGAAACCACACATAACGGCATTACAGGAACTTGGACATTTAACGGTTGGGGGACCAATGATGTAATGGTTACAGATGGTGAATTTATAATGCCGGACAGCGATGTTGTGTTTGCAGGAACCTGGACTTTTACTCCGGATCCGGGACAGGCTATTTTCGAGGTGCATTATACAGTAACGGGAATCAGGCCGCCGAACCATTCTGCAATTCCGGCGTCGGCGCAATTTTTGGCGGGCGCTACCGTAACTGTGGCAAGCAATTTAACGACAACTTCAAATACTCACAACGGAGTTAGAGGAACTTGGACATTTAACGGCTGGGCTCCGATTCCGGTAAACGTAACAATTATCGGCGGCACTTTTACAATGCCGAGCGCAAACGTTATGTTTGTGGGAACTTGGACATTTACGGCCGCAGGCGGTAATGATAATCGGGATCCGATTATTCGAGACCCCATTCGTCCTCCACCAGTCATTATTTTACCGCCACTACCACCACTACCGGATGATGATGGTCCTCAACTTGCAAGAGATGACCATTTCAGATTTATTTTTGGATTTGAGGACGGTACAATGCGCCCTGATAATCCGATTACACGTGAGGAAGTCGCGACAATATTTTTCCGACTTTTGGAAGATGATTCCCGAAACAGATTCCGCGCATTCTCGAACACATTTGCCGATGTTGACGCGTATAGATGGTCGAATCAGCAAATTTCTACAAAACAAAACGCAGGAACTATACAAGGTCGTCCTGACGGCACTTTTGATCCCGCAGCCAATATAACCCGCGCGGAATTTGCGGCAATCGCAATGAGGTTTGAAAATTTAGACCCTAATGCGGCGCATGATTTTCATGATGTATCAGGACATTGGGGTGAAAGATATATCGCCTCGGCGGCACAACGTGGTTGGATTGTCGGTTATCCCGACGGAACATTCCGTCCGGACCAATCTATAACAAGGGTTGAGGCAATGACGCTTATCAATCGTGTGCTTGACCGCTATTTAGACCATTACGGAATTTTAGAGGAAATGATTGTTGATTGGCCTGACTTGCCGCGTGGACATTGGGGATTTTACAACGTGCAGGAAGCAACCGTTTCAAACGCATTTGAGCGAAGATATCCTGAAACTTATAGCATGCTTAAACGTTGGTTGGGACCGGGCGAGGATGTTGACTTTGGCGAGCAACTATGGTTGCCGAATTGAAATGGAAATTAGAAAATGGAGGCTTTAAAATGAAGAAAATAATATCAATAGTAATAACAATTGCAATGCTGACAACATTACTTGCAGCAACAATCCCTGTATTTGCAACAAACGGGGAAGTTAATATAACTTTTAACACAACAACCGCAACTACCGGTGATATAATCGAAGCCACTATTTCAGTTAGAAATATTTCGGCTGTATCTATGACTTTGCCTATTCACTTTAACCCTGACGTGGTAAGGGTTGCAGACGTTGATGGCAGAATTTTGCCAAGCGGGTTGAAAACACTAGCAGAGGTGCGCGGCGGTTTAGCTGGAATTATCCCCGGACAAGCGGTGGATGAAGATGCTTTTGACGACGACTGGAACCCCTTATATTGGAACGGCGCAATTTTCAGCAATCCGCAGTTTCCTCGCTTAGATAACGAAAATGGGTTTTACAGACTGTTTTTATTCAACAGCCATGAGCGAGCGATAGTGTACGAAACTCTTTTAACAATACGGTTTGTTGCAATTGCCGCAGGAAACGCGGATATACGGTTTGCGGTGGAAGGCGATAACGCTTACGATTTGACTTCGCCAGATGGGTTCAGTTATGTTTATGGCGACGCGCAGTTTATGGTTTTGCAAGCGAATGTGCCGGCTATAACTGTAGTGGGTGAAGATGTAAACCCCGGCACTCGACCGCCAATAGATAGTGAAACAGGAACAAATGTTCCGAATTTATACACTCTTACAATTCGACCTCCTGTTGTTAATGGCGCGGTAAATTACACGCTGAACGACAGACAACTTGAAAACGCGTTTGCGCGCGCAGAAGCGGAAACAGACAACGTTATGAGAATTCGAGTTGACGCAAATGCAGACAACTTTGAATTTCGAATGAGTGTTTCTACAATAGCGAATGCACTTGCGAATTGGGTGTTTGACACTACGTTTTTCACCGACTTAGGAAATGTTTCATTTAACCATCAAGAAATTTTGGCAAGAGCAACGCCAACATCACAATTTGTTATTGTAACAATTTCCGCAACCGAAAGAAGCGTTACCATTGACGGCGTTCCGATTGATAGTGAATGGCAGGAACCGAACGGAGAACAGCGCACAGACTTTGCTGACCTTCCGCCGTCACATTGGGCGTATGACTATATCATGTCGCTTGTTGAACGCGGAATTTTGAATGGAATCAGCGCAACACATTTTGCGCCCGATTACAACGTCACCCGTGAACAATTCGCAAGAATGTTGGTTCTTGCGCTCGGAATTTACGATGAAACCGCAACAGCAAGCTTCCCTGATTTAGCAACTTCGCATTGGGCGTTCACGTCGGTTGCGAGCGCGGTAAACGCGGGAATTATCTTAGGGCATTACGATGGAACTTTTGGAACGGGCAACAATATCACTCGTCAAGAAATGGCGGTTATGGTACAAAGAGCAATTGACAGCTTGCCACAAACAAACGCGCCGCAAGAATTTATTGATAATGACGATATTGCATTTTGGGCGGCTGACGCGGTTTCAGTAATGCAACAGGCGGGGATTATAAACGGCTTTGAGGACGGAACTTTCCGACCGCTTGACAACGCGACCCGCGCGCAAGCCGCAAGGATTATCTACGGAATGTTGGCGTTATAAAAGTGGATGTTTGCTCTAATAACACTAAGGAAGGGTTGATAAATTTGAAGACGGCGGTGGAACACAATTATTTTGACGATTTAATGAGCGACAGCGCGTGGATTCGATTTAAAACCAAGACGAAAATGTTTTTTGGGGGTTATGAGATGAAAGAAATTAGGGGCAATCATCAGATGAAAAAATATGAGTCGCAAGAAATTTTATCTTCATCGTCAGATGAAATAGAATCAAACGTTAACGCGAGCAAAACGCTCGCGCCGGATTTCGAACGGTTCCCCAATAGAGAGGAAGCGTGTATACCTAAAGATACTATTATTGAAGGCTCGATTTCCACCAAGGCGAATTTGTTGATTGACGGATTTGTCAGAGGTAACGTTGTAAGCGAAAATAATATTACCATTACCGGAAAAGTTGAGGGAAATATTCAAGCAAAATCAATACATGTAAATAAAGGTACAATAGACGGACATCTTAACTGTATTGGTGGTGTCCAAGTAAGTGAGATGTCTATAATTAACGGTAATATTGATAGTCAATCTTTAGAATTTAACGGCGAAATCAAAGGCGATATGAAGATTTCAAAGACCGTAACATTAAAATCCGGAGCTTTTGTGGACGGAAATATTATAACGAAAAGTATTAATATGCAGGAGGGCGCGGTGTTGCGTGGTAACGTTGAAATGCCGATAGAAAACTAAATGCAACACGTGCGCAAGCGGCACGGATTATTTATGGAATGTTGGTGCTGCAACTTTAATTTTGCTTATTTTCTTCCAAGTCCTAAACCGCGAATTTGGTGATAAGATTTGGACTATAGTCGGCTATAGGATTCCTTTTTTCAAATTTAGTTATGGAGCTCTATAGCCAATTAAAAACTTTTTCATGGAAGTGTGATTTTTGAGGGTTATTTGTTGCGATTCTCCTTTCGCAACCCCTTGCTTTCTCCCTCGCTTTTATATCTACACTTCGATGCGGCAACATCTTATATTTAAGTGTGTTGCCGCATACCTTTTTTTACTTAACATTTTATAGAAATTTTACAACAGACACGAATATGCAAGGAGGAGCGCACTATGGATATTGCAACTATTCCGATTATTACAAAAATTTTGCTTGAAGAATCAGAGCGAGTCGCCACACCCGAAATATATGAACATGTTTGGCGAGACATTTGCGACTTGCTTGCAAAATTGAATGAAAATTGTCGAGCTTTCGAACCAAAGTTGTAGTATGGGAATTATTTCATGATAGTTAAAGGAGGCAGTATGATGTACGGCACAGTAGGCGAAAAAATACAAATAACACGTGAAAGCTTTAATATGTCACAACTTAATTTAGCAGTTAAAGTTGGCGTGTCTAAAGCTTTGATGTGCCATTGGGAAAATAACTTAGTCACTCCCTCGGATAATCAATTTAAAAAAATTGCCGAAGTATTTAACGTTGAACCTGATTGGTTTTTAGAAGATGCTGAAGCTGAAATTAAACCGTTTAACGCTGCTATCAAAGACGAACTCACTATTCACCATGGTGATGTAGCAACGGCGAACGATTCCGTTGCCGCAAAAACTATTGGCGAGAAAATAAAATATATACGTAAAGAAAATTATCTGTCACAAGGCAAATTCGCGGCTAAAATTGGTATCTCAGAAAGCACCGTGTCACATTGGGAAAAAGGCAAGCGCAAGCCGTCGAAACCTCATGCAAAGAAAATAATTGAAATATTTAGTGTTCCGCAAGATTGGTTTATTGAAGTGCTTGACACCGAAATGTTTGATTTGTCCGCTAAAAATGAACTTCTCAGAAGTATTGATATCTCTACAATGGGCGGAAGAATAAAATTTTTGCGTGCAAATAATGAAATGTCAATTTCTGAATTTGCAGCAGAATTTGCTGTGCTAGAAATAAGCGTATCGAATTGGGAAGCTGACAAATCTAAACCAATGGGACCAAAAGCAATGAAAATGGCTGAAAAGTTTGGAGTGTCTTTGAAATGGATCTTGAGTGGTTGCGACGACGAAACATCTCAAAATACTGACACCTCTACTTTCGGCGGAAGAATAAAATTTTTGCGAGAGCGCAGTAAAATTTCGCATAGAATGTTTGCGTCTAAAATTGGTGTATCTTCAAGTATTTCCACTCGTTGGGAAAAAAATTATATGCCATCGGAAGCTAACCTGAACAAAGTCGCAGAGTTCTTTAACGTGTCAAAGTTTTGGTTAAGGCACGGTATCGATTTAGAAAATGGTAGTTTTGGAGATAAACTTATTGATATTGATAAAGGGCATGACGGCGAATTTCCTCAAACAACTGACACATCTATGTTAATTGCTCAAAATATAAAAGCTTTGCGCAAAAGACTCAACCTATTACAACGAGAGTTCGGAGCTAAAATTAAAGTGGCCGGAAACACAGTATTTCGATGGGAAAAAGGAATGCATCTGCCATCACAATCTTACTTAAATCAAATCACAGAAGTTTTTAATTTACAGCCGGATTGGTTTTTAAGTACTTCTGATATAGCTGAAGCGTCTCTTCTGATTGTTAATAATGCAACAGAAGAAACGTCACAAGAAAATGATACACTTGAAAGTGAGAATACTGCTTTTAGCACGACTGAAATTGTGGAACTTCCAACTTCGGAAGTAAGTTCAGTTGAAAATATTGAAACTCTAGCGAAAAAAGCAAATAATGTTGAGGTTGGAACAAAAAATTATCTCTTCGCACTTTTTGAAATGTTATCATCGGTTGGACAAGGTCGATTGCTTGGTTATGCCGATGCGCTGTGCAGAGAGGAAATGGTAAACGAAAAGAGATTAGCAATGTGAACCAGTATAATTTGAAAGGCGGAATTATTGTGTTAAGAAAAAAGATGAGTATTTTGATTGCTGTGGCACTTGCATTTACGTTGTTTGCAATGCCGACACAGATTGTTGCGAATAATTCGGTAGAGCTGATTATTATGGCGGAATTGGAGTATGAACAGGCTTCAAACGTGCCCGGTATTGTGCCGCTTAGTGCGCCTACCATATATATAAGCAGCTCGGAGGATTTAGAGTTATTTTTGGACGGTGAACTTGGGTCCAACCATGATAATTTCGTATTACAGGGCTCGTTTACTATTTCGGGGAATAGGTTGGGTCGCGGATTGGTAGATGGACAGCCGTTTACCGGAACGTTTGACGGACAAGGCAATACCATTACCGGTTTGACTTTGCGGCCACGCGTTTCAACAACCGGAAATGATTTAGATGATAACAACATCGGGTTTATTCGCATTGCGGGAAGTGGCGCGGAAATTCGCGATGTTGTTTTTGTGAATGCTTCGGGAACCGAAGCGTACTTAGATGTTGCCGCGAATAACACCGGTGGTTGGGACGCGGCTCAGGGGCGAATTGGTATGGTTATCGGACGTGTTGTTCCGAATGCTTCAGGATTCCCTGTTATTGTAGAAAATGTTCACCTTACGGGAATGACAGTTATGCGCATGAATCGTGCGAGTACTACGACCAACAAGCATATCGGCGGACTTGTCGGCGGAGTTGATTCGGGGGCAAGACTTGACATTATTGACGTTTCGGTTGCGAACCTTGATATGCACAATCAGGCGGGACGAACGCAAAGCGTTGGCGGACTTGTCGGCTCGTCAAATGGAACGCTTAATATTACGACATACAATCAAGAGACAAATACTGTTAACATACAAATTCGCGGGTCAGGGAATACAAGTAACGCAAATATGGCGACGTCAGCGGGCGGAGTTCTTGGACGTATGGAAGCGGGGAATACCAGTATAGCAGACACTACCGTTCGCGGAACACAAATCCGTGCACGTGAGTTTGCGGGAGGGATTGTCGGATGGACAGGTACTACCGGATCGCTTACCATTATCGATTCGAATACGGGATTGGCGGACGCAGCGGTGGGCGAAAGACTTGGAACTTTGACAACGCACATAGCCAATGCACGAGCGGGAGGTATTGTCGGGCGGATTGGGACGACAGCCACGCTTACTAATGTTCGGAATAGAGCGAATATCGAACATTTGGTAGATAACGGGAACTTTATCGGTGGTATTGTTGGGGTTATTGAAGGTCCGACGACTATTGACGGGGCGTGGAACCAAGGGATGGTTACGCATAACCATCCTGCAGGAATTTCGAATGTCGGCGGGATTGTCGGACGGACGGCAAATAATGTAACTATTACAAATGCGCACAATTTTGCCAATATTATTAATCGAGGTGAGGGAAGTAACGCTTCGGCGGCGCTTGGCAGGTCAAATTCAAATCGTCTTGGCGGCATTGTCGGGTATATTGCATGGCCCACGACGGTTGCGGCGTCGCAACGGCGCGCGCATTTGACGAATGTTTCGAATAGCGGAACGATTGGAAATGATACTAATACAGCGAATACTGTGGCGGGAAGGGGCACGGCTACTCGTCAGGCGGGCGGAATTGTTGGCGTTATCGGAAATGTTGCTAGCGCGAGAACGTATATAACGCATGCGACCAATATGGGGAATGTTCGTGCGAACAGACTTGCCGGCGGCATTATCGGTTGGTCAAATTCGCCGGATGTTAGAATTCGATATGCGATGAATCATGGGCGGATTACTATTGTTGAACCCGGCGCTGCTATGAATGCCGGTGGTATTGTCGGTCGAACGGCACAGACGGGATTTTTGCTTGAACGAAGCGGAAATACCGGTGTAATTCGTGGGTTGCGCGGAACGACAGTAACGAATACGGCGGTTGGTGGCCTTGTGGGAAGAAGTGTGACAGCGGGGTCGGTTATCCGCGAGAGTTTTAACTCGGGATATGTGAGTCAGCCCGGATTTAATGTCGGCGGTCTTGTGGGACGGAACGAAGGTTCTATGATAATAGAAGATGTGTATAATATCGGCGCGGTTAGCAGCGTGCGAACTGCTGAGAATGGTCGTGCGGGTGCGGGTATCCTTGGAATGAATTCAAGTGGGCCGACAACGATTCGCCGTGCGTTTGTTTCGGGCTCGTGGGGCGGACGCGCAAGCGGCTCTGCCAATGACGGCGGCGTTGCTGTTGCAGTAAGCGGTAACGGTACGTCACGTCCTGTTTCCGGATTGTCATTTTCAGATGTTTATGTCGATACTACAACTACACCGCGAACGCCGCAAACAGGAACAACTACTACGATTCTGAACCGTGCTCGTGCGGACGTGAGGAGACAACAGGCGCGGACAGGGATTAATGCGGTTAGCACAGAGTTGCTTACCAGCGGATTGATTCCCGGATTTGACGGGACTTCAGTAATTGATGGAAATCCAACTTGGTTGCTTAATTTTGCAGGAGATTTAGATGGCGAATATAGAAGAACTTATCCGTTTTTAGCTTGGCAAACGGGCGGTGTTCATCCGCTTCCGTTTTTTAATTCAATTCGGATTGGCGGAAGCACGAACACGCATGCGTTTGCTATGGATGCGCCTATGTTGGGGACGAATGGGACAGGGGCCGGCAGTCATGCGCATTTTGCCGGAGTTTCAGGTGCGCCGGGCTCACCTCTTGGAACGGGAACAAGAGTTTTTAACCCTCATCATATCGCAACAGGCGCTGCGGCAAATAGTAATGTTGCCGCGACTGCGGGACATCCTGCTATTCCAAATGCGGGAAACTTTACACATGCGGCGCGAAATATTGCTAACAACACCACAAATGACGTTAATCAAGGGGCAAGCACGACCACTTCTATGGGAGTTATCAACGCGCAAGGGGTTGTTGGATTTAGCGCAATGGAGGTTAGTGACAGAATTGCGATTACTGCGGTTGACGAAGTGACGGGAGAAACCCTTGGACATGCGATATTTACACATACTAATTTTACAGCAGCGGCGAATATTATAAATGCTCCGGGAATTTTTATCGCTGAAACTGCGGGGATGACAGGTGCGCCTTCGGCAAACGCTTCGGCGTTGAGTGTGACCGCTGTGGGTTATGCGCCTGTAAATGGACGCTCCCTTACGCTTGCCGAAATTGCGGCGGCGGAAGCAGGAGAAGAGGTGACGTTGGAAATTCCAATGACGCGGGTTGCTATGGATATTCGTGTTTGGGTGCGGTCGGAAAATCCTGATCCTGATGCGGCGCGCGGAATTTCGGTTTTGGGAACTGCGCCTTGGACGGGTTCTTATATTCCGAGCGTTGTTGTAACTGATATCAGATATGCTTATACTGAGGGAACAGGTTGGGAAATTACGACCGACGGAAGTTCGCGACCGCCGCTTGCACGTAATGCAAATGCGGCGACCATTTCGTGGTTTGCGCTAAACGGAGTGATGGTGGGCGATAGAATTGTTGTTACAATGCCCGGATTTGTTGGAACGGATTTTTACTTTAATTCGGCTGACCTAATGCTTATCGGCGGAAATTTTGAGCTGGATATTGACATAACTGACTTGCATGTGCAGAATATTCAGTTCCGTACATGGGGTGGAGTGAATAATGATGGCGTGCCGATTAATCCGATTAATGTTTTGGCGGAGGGAGCTAATCAACGGTTTGATTTGATGATTGCCGACTCTGAAATTACACCGGGCGCAGTTAATCGTGCGACGAATGTATTTACCGCGACACTTCTTACGTTGAATTCGACGGTTTGGGTTGAGTCACATAATAATTCGTGGGTTGATTCCGATCCGTTTGTGTTGGGTGATTTGCTTGAAGAATTTGAAGATGCTCCCGGATTTTATCCTATTGATATTATTTTGGAACCTGCGATAATCCAGGAAGTTCGGGTTGTGGGTCGAACGCAATTGCCGGACGGTACATATTTGGAATTACCTTTGCCGAATGCTAATTTGTATGTAAATGAAAGGCCTGCGCGTTTGGTTGGCACGAGTACGATGCCCGGAACATTTTATGTTCGGGTTGCGGCGGAGCAAACAATCGCTGCGACTGCGCCGGGGTTTGTTGGAGGTAAACTTATTTTGCCCGAGGATCATGATGAAAATTATGTTACCATGTATCTTTATAGAAAAGTTCCGATGAGTGGAACGATTCAAGGGTTTGTTTTGGCTACGGCTGACAACACTTACCGAACGCCGACAATTTATGAGGGCGGCGGAATTTCGAATGCGCGCGTTGTTATTATTAATGAAGTCACCGGTGAAGTTGTTACAACTGCGACTGCGGATACGACCGGATTTTTTAGGGCGGGCGTTATTATAAACGTCGGCGAAGATGAATATGGCGAGGAATATAGCTATGAGGTTGGCACTTTGCCGACGGGAAGATATATTATTATGGCGGAGGCAGACTGGTTTATTTCGGGCGTGTCGCCGCAAAGTGTTGTAGGGTTGAAAGCGGACGAGGGCGCAATTGCGAATATTTACTTAGCGCCAAATGACGCGCAGACGATATATTCGCTTATAGTGTTTGTTAAAGGCACAGCTTCTACGGCGATTTCGGTAACGCTTAACGGAGATTCGATTGCAGCAAGCGCGGCAAATAATCGGACGTTTGTAGGAACGTCTGTTGATAGGGCGAATTTGTTAGGATATGTTTGGGTGACTGCGGCGGGATATAGACCAGTTAGGTATAATGTTGCGGTTGCTGGATTTGGCGCAGAAAATTTTGCTCTTATAAATATGAATCTTGTACCCATTGAGGTTGACGATTATTCGGGCATTATTAGCGGACAGGTATTTTTGGGCGCAAATGGCGTGACCACAAATCCGATTAATAATGCGGATGTTATGGTTATATCTGCGCCGGGGACTGCGACTTCTACAACTACAAACGTGTACGGACACTTTGAGGTTGCAGATCTTGCGGAAGGGTATTATACAGTTGTTGCGCGGCACGACCTGGGAAATGGTTATATATTGATAGGAACGTCGGTGGTGAACCCTGCAAGAGTTGAAGAGGGCAAGGTTACAACGGCGAATGTGTTCCTTAATCCTGCAAATTATGTTGTGGACGACAGTTTTATGTTGATTGCCAATGTTGTAAATGCGGCAAATGGAGCGCAGGTTCCGAATGCGTCTGTATGGACGGTGGACGGAGCTTTGTCGAGAGCAACCGGACAGTTTTGGACAGGCACTTTAAGCGATGATGAAGCAGTTGTTTTTGGAGCCTATGCGCCGGATTTCTTCCAAAATAGTGTGCGGCTGACCGAGGCTCATTTCAGTGAGAATGGCTTGATTGCATTTGTAGAAATTCCGTTGTCGGTGGTAGAGAGTAATGAAGGCTATGGCAGTATTGTTGGGCGCGTCACAGCTGCAGAGACGGGAAGTCGAACGGTTGCAGGGCTGGGCGGAGCAATAGTAACGAAAGTTAGCGCAGATGGAAGTGAAGCAGTAGCGATAGCGGATTCTAACGGATTTTACCATTTTGTGAACGTAGTTCCCGGCACATATACATTGATAGCGAGAGCACCGTATTTCCATGCGGCAACAGTGAGTTCACCGGTAGTTGCGAATGAAACGGCACATACGAATATTGAGCTTAGTGCGAGTGATATAAATCTTGGATATATATTGATAGTAAGCGTCACGCCGGCAAGCGCGGTTGTAAATTCTGAGGTAACACATGGTACGACAGAGTTTACGAACGCAGAAAACGTATGGATAGCGGAAAGTGAGCGCGCGTTTACAGGAAGCGTAATGGTAAATTCAAGTGGGTATTTGAATCGAAGTGTAGCGGTGCCGGCGGCGGACGCGGAAAGAGCGCAGCGTTTGAACGTTGTCCTAAGAGAAGCTGCGACGGGACCTCTGGTAATTGTCGGAACTGTTCGCCTTGCGCACAAATTGCGTGTATCGTCCGGCGGAAGTGGTGTGAGGCCTGATGTTGATTATGGAATCAGAGTTACTGTTTATGCGAATGCAGCAGCGTTTAATGCAAGAACTCCGCTAGAAGCAGCAGTTTACACTAATAACGACGGCAGATTTGAGCTTCCCATTCGTGATGAAATTAATGAAGAAACAATATTCTACATCCGTATGGCAAGAAGATACGACAACGGCGGAACATTACGTTATGAATTGTATCGCGATCTTCAAGTGCGGCTTACATTACCTGCTTATGCCGCGGGAGAGATTACGCTTTCATCATATGAAGCGCAGCCGCAGCACGGCCAACCAAATACCGATGTATTTTGGTTGTTCCCCGGCGCGTTTGGGGATGCGAATGCAATTGGTATTTTTGACTACATAATGATTAGAGGTGCTGCAACTAATTTCGCAGTGACAGGCGGTATGGCGATGGCGATGGATATCAATGAAAGAGATGGCATTGATGGCGCTGACCTTGCGGCAGTTAGGGCAAGTATAGGCCCAATGGAAAGGCTTGAAATTACTATTTATTAATAGAAAGATAGAATAGGGCTATATTTTCGTAAAGCTTGACGGAAAATCAGACAACAGAGCGAGGCAGCAAGACACGACCGGCTGGCTATGCCCCATATTCGCAAATCTGGTATAGAAATGAGATGAAAGTTGAAATGAGAAACAAAATTGTGCTGATATTGCTTGGATTTTTGTTTACGCTAACGGTTCCAATGCCGACATTTGCTAATGCTGATATCACATTTAGCGATATATCCGGACATTGGGCGGAAAATTATATAATCGCAGCTATGGAAAATCAGATAGTTGTAGGATACTACGATAATACGTTCAGACCGGACGGTAACATTACGCGCGCTGAAATGGTGGTAATTTTAAACAGGTTCTTTAATCTGTTCGCTGAAGGAGAACGCGGTTTTACAGATGTTTCTGAATACGACTGGTTTTATAATTATGTAATGGTTGCCACGAATTACGGATATATCGTAGGATTCGGCGACGGAAGTTTCGGACCAAATACAAACTTGACGAGATTACGGCTTACAACTATGACATATCGTATCATATCTCCCGATATCGATACTGATACATCGGTGCTATATACATTGTTTGAAGACGCGGCTTACATATCTTATCCGTACAACAGACATGTATCACATTTTGTGGAATTAGATGTGCTCAGAGGCTTTTATGACGCGACATTGCGTATGGACAGTTATATCACCCGTGCAGAGGTAGTTGCGTTTTTGATGAGATTTTCCGCTTTGGAAATGACCAACAATGACGCCACGCCACCGGTGATATTGCCACCCATACTAGGCGGTGGAGGCGGAAATGCGGGCGGCGGAGGCGGGCAACAGCAACAACCACCTTCTGCGCAACCGGCGGTTATGACGGGCTTTGAAGTGATGACCGGATATGCGATTAGGATAACGTTCGATAGAAATTTGACGACCGCGAATTTACCGACAATTAATTTTGAGTCGGAAGTCGGCGCGGAAGTTCAAATATTAGCCATACATATCGAATCCGGCGGCAGTTCTGTTATTGTGCTTATTACGCCAATGTATGTTGGCGAACAATATAGGATGAGATTATCATCAACAAGCGGCTCGGCTGCATTTGTCGGCATACCGTCTATAGAATTGCTTGAAGCGAACAATATCACAACAAGAATATACAATTACGGCGAGAAATACGCTTGGAGCATTCGCGCGGACATTCCAAGACATAGCGAGCTTAGTCACTTACAAGGATTTGACGGTATTTTCACTAATTTGAGGTTTGTAATACGCGTTACATTGGCAGGAAATCCTGTTACTTCTTATGATGTGGCAATTATGTCGGAAAGTACGCCCTTGCTGTTCTTAAATGGAATATTTACCACAAGCAATTTTAACATTACAGGAGCTTATATCAGCATTCCGCTTACTGTAAACTTTAATACTCTGGGAACATATGAATTTGACGTACATATTGACAGGTAGATCAAAGATTGCAAAAATAAAAAATTATAATAAATTTTTAAGAAAGAAAGAGGTAATCAAATGAAAAGAACAGTAAAAAGAACAGTAAGGTTATTAGCATTTGTAGTTGCGTTGGTAATGGTGCTTGGAGTGAATGCGCACGCGCTTAGGGTTTCAAATGTTATTACGGTAACGTTTGAAACAAATGCGACAGTTGTGCATAATGCGGCACAGTTAACTGCGGCTTTGGCTTCGCCGGAAGCAACACAAGGAACAGCGACGAATCCGTTTGTTATTTTATTGGACGGAAGAGTTGGCGGCGTGTATAACGGAGCGGCTGACCCTGACGCATTTGCGGGCACACAATTTGTAATTGATAATGATTGGATTACAATCGGAGCATATAGTGCGACCGCGGTTGCAACTATTGTATTTGACGGTTTCGGAGCTTCTCCGTTAACGGCTACAAATGGCACAGCTGTGGCAGGAACTCCAACGCACGTAGTTACGCCTATGTTGTTAATCAGAAATGCGACAGGCGTCGTTCTTGACGGAATCACTATTGAGGGTGCGTCAAACTTTAACCAAATACCGTCAATCGGTATAGCCGGTATAGCTGTTGACGGCAATTCAGAAGTAGACATGGCTAACGTTATTGTTAGAAATATCGTTAATCCGGGTCACCCGAATGAACAAAGCTCGGCAGGTATATTTGTAGTCAATAGTGAAGTTAACGTTACTGATTCTCTTATTGAAAATACATCAAGACGCGGTGTTGCGTTCTACGGAACTTCTACCGGAAGTGTTGTTGACTCTGAATTCAATGCGAATTACACGCTATCAATGGATCCTGCATTGGGTTATGTTCCTAACGGAGTTGTTATTTGGGATAACTCGGTTGTAACGGTAGAAGATAATACTTTTAATAATTTCAGAACCGGTATCGCAGCGGCCGCTGCTGCAATTTTGTATGCGCCGACAAATGTTTCAACTCTTAACTCTCTTGCAACTGTAGGTGCAAACAACTTTAACGGCAGCCAAATACATTTTGCTATTACCGACCGAGCTGACGGTTGGAATATAATTCCGATTTATCTTTTGGAACTTACAGGTGGTACTCCTGTTGTCGGAGCAATTACTGTGCCTGCTGGAGATAGCATTACGCGTACGGCAGTGGTAGCGAGAAATCCGGTGTATGATAATAACCCGAGTGTTTTCAGCTTTGCTCGCCAAGTTAGGGTTGAGTTAGTCTCGGGCGCAGTAACGGTAAACGGCGCGCCTATAACAACTGTAGGTGGCTATATTATAATAGCTGAAGATACTCCATTTTCTGTCGCGAATACGGGCAGTTTGGCGGCTGTGGTTGATGTATTTGTTTACAAACCGTAAACTGTTTTGAGCCAGATTAAAATAGTTAACGGCTCAGTTAATTATTGGGAATGCGTTGCGGCAAACTCACCCATTTTGTAAAGCTAAACGAAGAAAAGCCGTAAGTATTACGCTTACGGTTTTTCTATTATATTCCACGCTATAAACCTAAATCCGCTACAAATGAGTGAAATAACGAAAAGGAACGGCAACCCATACAGATGATATATATATTCAGATATTTACCGTTCTTTTTCGTTATTTCTTCTCTTTTTGCGCCTCCTCCCATTCTTCAAATTCCCGCTTGCCCTCTTCACTTTGGAAAAATTTATGTATCTCCGGCAATAAGCAGCGGGCTAATCTTGCCATTTCGTGTTGCGGTATTTTCAAATTTTGCCCTCCTCCCACATAATATTTTATCATAGCCCAAAATATTGTCAATAGAAAAATAGTGATGGAATTTGATAAAATTAACACCAAATCTCGAATTTGCTTATCGCATCACGCAATTAAGGAAAGGCGTGGGACTTACCTAAGTGAAAATGGCAGGAATTTTGAACGTATCACAAGCGGCGGTCAATCGCTACGAACACGGCTTTTCGGAGGCTCCGTTTGCAGTCGTTGTATCATTGGCAGATTATTATGATGTGTCGCTCGATTACTTATTTGGTCGGACGGAGAACCCGCAAGGCAAGAAGTTCAATATGAGAGTAAGGATTGTGGGGATTTGCAATTTTATTTGTTCAAAATCTTGATATTAGGCGGTTTGAGGGGTGTTTTCTGAATAACGCTCGTTTGTAGACAAGCAGAGTGGATATTTAATATATTTTTTAGTGGTTGGATAATTAACTCGGCTGTATTTGAGTATTATCTAAAATAATCATCAGGGAAAATCGCGCGAATTTCAGGACATAAAAACTCAATATTCGCCCTGCTTATCAATTCACGAGTGAATATATCCCATAATTCGTCCATAGCGTTCATATTATAGATAAGCCCAAAAAGTGTATCGTCATCTATGATTGTTTGTTGCTCCTCATAAACAAGCAACCACAACGCCTCTCTCAAAAACATATCATATGCCAATTCTTTCTGTGCGGCTAAAAACTCTTCTCTTGTTACTCCTTGCCCAATAAACATAGCTAACTCCCAGTCGTCAGCATCGTCTAACATCTCAGTAATCATTGCCAAATATTCGTCAATTCGCTCTTGCGACGGTTGTAATCCTAATCGCCGTGCCTCTTGGAGCGCAACTTCATCTCTAATCATCGTAAATATGCTTTCTTCTAATGTAATGGTCATATGCGTAAAATGTTCAAGTGTTCGTTTTGAACGCTCAACACTTCTACGAGTAACAGCGGTATAGCCGTTCACAAGAACAACAGACTCGCCATATTCAGGAGCGGATAACATTTCTTCTAACTCCCTCAAAAATTCCCCTATTGCATATGCCTCTGCTCGTGCTTCCTCCTGCAACTGTTCAGCCCATAAATCCCCCCACCAATTTGGTGTGAATATATTTATGGCATTTTCTTCATGGTCCCATTGAACAAAGAAATCTAATTCTCGTCCGAGGTCACGGAGCATAAAATAGTTATTGCCATTGATATGGTATGCAGTAAAATTCATTCTTACACCGTCAACAAATATTGCCGCATTTGTAGATATGGCAATTGTTGCTACTGTGCTTGTATTAACCATTTCGCCGCCAACAGGCTCGTAAGCCTCGCCTGTGGTCAGCGTGATTGCGTTATTCACTCCGTCCCAACCGACATTAAACTGTGATACTGTGCCGTTTAGAGCATAAGCAATATCACGAAGTCGGAAAAAGTTGTGACCCTCGATATGATATGCTTGGAATGCCACTTCTTCGTTATTTATAAGAACGCGTGAGGCAGTTGGTTCTGCAACTATTGGCGCAGGAGGAACAAGAGTAATAATTTCGATGTGTGGCAACATAACGTTTTCTATAATGAGCATTGGACTATCGCTGTGTCCGATTGTATCCGTGCCAAGTTGGCTCAATCCATTTGCGCCCCAACCCCAAAGTGCGCCGTCATTTCTAAGCGCCATTGTATAGATTTCTCCAGTTACAACAGCAACCATATTTTCCATAATTTTCACAGGACTGTGTTGGTCTTCATCATCGCCGTTACCAACTAGCCGCCCATCGCCCCAAGACCAAAGAGTTCCATCGTATCTAATCGCTACTGTATGCTGATTTCCTGTTGAAACAATAGCTACATCGTCCATTATTCTCACAGGATAATCACGGTCGTTATTTTCAAGTACATTAACTCTGTTGTTAATAGGCTCTCCGTATATCGTTGCCGTACCATCACCAATTCTGCCAAACTGATTACTGCCCCAACCCCAAAGGTTATTATCGGCTGTGATTGCCATTGAATGTGCTTGCCAATATCCTGTCGAAAAATAAATCGCATTATCAGGCATTTCAGTAGTTCTTATACGCCCTCGTATGCTACCGTCTGCCATAATTGCAGAACCGCAAGCAGTAAGCGAAACTGCATCACTTGCTATTCTAACAGGTAAAATTGAGCCTCTGCCACCACTCCAACCATAGTTTCCCCAATGCCATAAACTTCCATCGTTTCTAATCGCCAACGTAGCTCTAATACAAGCAGAAACGGCAATTACATTATCCATAATGAAAACAGGATAATAACGGTTGTTATTTTCTATAATATTTATGCTTTCTCGTATTGTTACTGTGCCATCGCCAATTCGTCCGTGTTCGTTATTGCCCCAACCCCACAAAGTGCCATCACTTCTAATAGCCATTGTATGGCTATCTCCGGCAGAAACAGCAACAACATCGTCCATTATCCATACAGGGTATGATTGATTTCCTCCGGCTATGCCAAAGCCAACTTGCCCCTCGGAGTTCCAGCCCCAACCCCACAAACTTCCGTTCTCTTGTATGACAAAGCTTGTACTTCTTCCCGCCGCAATAGTTGGGCGTGTTATGCTAATCTGCCTTTCTTCTGCTCTCGCCTCGGCTGTGTTTAACGACCAAAACGTAAGCAACATACAGCAAATCATTGCCATACTAACCAATTTTTTCACAGCTATCAACTCCTAAAATTCAATAGTTTACATTCTACCACGGCGAAACGCCGGGCGTAAATTCATAAATCATCACAAATCCGCCCAAGCTTTCCTCAAAATCCGCTTGACTATCATTTATTACAAAATATCTTCTCTCGCCATATTCATCAAGGAACGAAATTCCTCGATACGCCGCAGTTCCCATATGCCCCCAATTTACAACAAATGGACGGGCAGGTGTTATATCGCCGGGGGCGGATAGTACTTCTTCGATATAAAAATAAAACGGTTCACCCCAATTCGTACCAAGCTCAAACCACCAAAAATCGCGGAGGGGCGCGTGAGGAACGATTATAATCTCGCTAAAACCTGTTCCGATCGGGTCAGCGAATCTAACATATGAATCATAGTTACTCAATCGTTCCTCGGTTGCAGAACCAACTCCGATTACAATTCCAGCGGCGCGATTTAGGCAATCTCCGCCGATTACAAGTTGTCCCTCAAACACCTGCGCAGGGAAGAAACTTGCGGGAACGAAAGTTAAATTATCAATAATTACAGGCGCAGCGGCGAGGTGAAACATACCTTCTCGCCATTCCTGTTCCGGATTAAACCCCTCGTTTTCGCCAATCCAAATTGTGCGCGTGTCAACCGTTATTGATTGTTCTTTGCCGTTCCAAGTGACAGCCCACCCAAACGCTTCCGCAATCGCACGAAGTGGAACCATAATGGTCGGAAGATATGTCAGCACATAAACTTCGTCAGCATTGTAATATCCGAGGGAACGGAGACCGTCTCGATTATGCAGAAATCGCCTCTGCGTCAATAATATCGCCATTTACCATAATTGTGCCATCAAATTCCCACCACGGCTCAACATTTTCTCTTTCAGACGGCTCAATTGTATGCGTGATGCCCCAAAATCCGTCACGTGTTTCAACCGAAATCGCGTTTGCGAAATATTCCGCAATAATATCCGCGTTATCATTGATAATTTCAAATCCTATCTTTGTTAGGTTAGACCTCATAGTTCTAAATTCATATACGTTTGTGTATCCTAAATTTTCAAGCGTTTGCGCGGCTTGCTCGCTTCCGTATCCGCCTAAAGAATAAACAAAAATCATCGCATCTTTGTCCGGTAATTCATTCGCCGCACGCTCGGCAATCTCGTCATGCGGAATCAAAATTGCTCCGGCGATTCGCCACAATCTAAAGGCATTGTATGTTCGCGCGTCAATAAGAATAAAATCGTCCAAATCGTTCATCATCTCAAAAGCTTGCTCGGCAGAAATAGCCGTGAAAGAGTTATCTGCAACACTCGCAGATATTCCACCGCAACCGACCAAAGTAGCAATCATTGCAAGACATAACATTATGCTGATTATCCTTTTCACGAACATCATCTCCTAAAAATTTTTCAAAAACCTCTTGACTTTACGAAAATCAAGAAAAATTTGAGGAGGTACGATATGGAGAACATTTTACAAGAATTATTCTACAAGCACGATATGGAATTTTTGTTAAATAAGCGTGACCCCGCTATATTACAACGCATAGCATAAAATGAGGACATGCTCAAAAAACTTTAATAAGCGGCAGAAGAAAATCTTGCTCCGCATCATAATAGATGATAATGATTTGCTTTCAAGCCAACGTGCAAGCGATAATTTTGTAGCGGGAGTTAGATATGGTGTTAAGTTTATGATTGAGATGTTTGGAGGTGCAGAATGTGGCCCCTAATTACGGCAAATGGGGAATGTCACGGCGTGAATTTCTAAAAAACTACCGTCAGGACGAGTATCATCAGTTGCAAGCAGAAGGCAATCTAATTCCGCACCTTAATGAACTTGACGAACGAGCAGGGAAAATGTTCGAGCGGATTATGGAGCAATTGGGAAAATCAATCCTGCCACCGAGCGATGATTATATGGAAAGAGTACAATGGCAGAATAGACTTCGAGCCATAGCTGACGAGCAAATTTTTAGTGATATAATCTCGGAGTTGCCCCTTTATGCTTTCTTCACGTTGATTATCGCTTGAATACCGTGCATATATGACTGCATTCATTGGGCTTCACATCGGTTTATAAAATTAGTATAACTTAAACGAACGGAAATGTCAAATGGTTTCGGCAAGGGCTTGGGAATAATTCCAAACAAGAAATGTATAACGCTGTATAGCGTTATGCCGTGCTTGCGAACGAATTATTTTTTTGTCAACAGCTATACAAGGCACTTATGTGGTCATAAGTGCCTTGCAGGTGCATCATTCGTAGATTACAACGCTTTTGCCGAGCGAAAAGGATTGACGGTCATTCAAGCTTACACAGACCGAGTGAAATCAGGCAAGAACGACAACCGTCCTGATTTTCAACGTATGATTGCTGATTGTAAGAAGGGCTTGTTTGATGTCATTGTGGTTTGGAAGATTGACCGATTTAGCCGTGACAAGTACGACAGCGCACATTGCAAATTTATTCTAAAACAGAATAATGTCAAGTTGATTTCAGCGACAGAACCGATTGACGATAGCCCTGAGGGGCAGTTGATGGAAAGTATATTTGAGGGTATAGGATATAAGGTTAACGAACAACAGCATTTCCAAGTTGACACCATTTTAGCCCCTGTGGTGCGGGAAGTTTATGTTGATTATGTGAACGGTTCGTCCATTAAAGCAATCGTTGACGACCTTAACAATAAAGGCATTAGAACAGCCAAAGGCGGTAAGATTACTATAAATACGGTTACGCATCTGCTGAAAAATCGCCGTTACTTGGGAGAGGACCGTTTCAAAGATGTTGTTATGGAGAACGCTTTTGAGCCTATTGTATCTCCGGAATTGTTTGACAGCGTTCAAACCAAAATGGAAAAGAATAAGAAAGCCCCTGCACGGAAAAAAGACGAGAACGAGAGTTTTATCCTTATAACCAAGCTGTTTTGCGGGAAATGCGGTGCATTTATGGCGGGCGAGAGCGGTACGGGCAAATTAGGCAAGAAACATTGCTATGTCAATGCTATACAGCAAGGTATTTTGAACGACTTTACAAAGGCACGGCTTGACGAGTTGCAAGAACGCAAGGAGCAATTGGAAGTTGCGATTTTGAAAGAGAAAATTAAAAATTACGTTAACGCTCGTTTGGGTAGATTTATTGCAATCCGCTTTTTATACTTCAACAACTTTATTATTGCAAAAAATGCCCCCATAACTAATGCAAGAACAGTAAATGCGATAAATAATCTACCGAGCGCGAAAGGTGGTGCTGTCGTGGTTGCCGCGGCTGAATATATAGGGTTTAACTCGCTAATCGCTTGTTGCAATAGAAAATAAGCCGCCTCAATTTCTTCGGTTGTAGAATTCGGATTGCTTATAATTCCTTGTGCATATTCAATAGTATACTGTAAGTTTTTCCACGATGCTTCGTCGTATATATTCTCGCGGTTTGAAAGTCTGTCTATATTATGAAACGTCGCGCCTATGAAGAAATTTCGCTGATTGATTTCGCCAAACATAATTCCATATTGATTGGTCGCGTTGTTTTCGTACAAGACTTCAAACCTATATATAATATTATCGCCAACGCCGAACCCGACAGGCACAACGTCAAACTCAATTTTTATTTCGGTAATAACCTCGCCGTTCGTTAACGGCGGCGGTAAGAGTGTGAACGGTCTGTCAGCGGGGATATTACTTGCCATAATACGAAGTGAATTGTTAAAGTTGGTTCGGTATCTTACTATATAGGTAATACCATTTCCGAACCTAAACGCCGGAATTGTACCGGACACAAATCGAAGTCCCGCAGACGAATTGTTGATTATTCTAAAACGTCGAACATCGCCGTTGAAAGGATTACCGATATCGGTCAAAGTAAACGAAACAATAACCGAGGCGATTTCCTCGTTTTCGTCTTCCTCTTGCGGTTCTTCAGTTTCAATATATTCTTCTTCAATCTTGGGTTCGGGTTCAAATATAGATATTTCTTCTTCCGGCTCGTATGGTTCGTAAGGCGGATATTCGATTTCGGGTATTTCTTCGATAGGTGGTATTTCTTCCGGTATAATTTCTTCTGTTGGCGGTTCTTCCACGGGTGGTGTTTCCTCCGGCGGTTCGGGTTCTTCCGGTAGTTCTTCCGCATCTTCCGATTCATGGGGAATTGGTGGTGGAATTGGAATCCAACCGCCTCCACCGCCTGTATTTATCCGCGTCCATGACGCCGTAAATGAACGAGGTTCGTAAATAGTTAATTCTGCAATATAATCGGAAGTTTTCAAAGGTTCCGTTCCGTTTTCGCGCCAGCCGTTAAATCGGTGGTTAGTTCGCACAGGCACGGGAATCGCATTGCCGATTGTTTCGCCGTCTACAACAGAAATTATAACCGCCTCGGCGTCGCCTGCGATATTTCCGCCGTTTAGGTTAAAGGTTATTTCGTGCGTCAAAGGGATGTTAAATTTCCAAACCGCATATACCGTTACGTTTTCATTTAATACGATAGTAACGCTCGTTACCAACTCGGGTAACTCGTCAGATATTGTAAATATACCACTCGGCTCGGTTAAGCTCCAACCAACAAATATTACATCGGTCATTTCACCGCTTAAGTCTGCTTGGTCGTGTATCGGTTCCGTTTCGCTTAACGGTCTTCCCGTGCCTACTAACGCAAATTCAGGGTTCGGTGTAGGTCCGTCTGTTCCGCCTGTTAAGTTGTATGTGATAGTTCCTCGGTTAATGAAGTCGCCGGGACCGCTTAAAGCGTCAATATCTTCATAATCGCTTGATTCATCATTGCCTCCGTTCGATTCGTTTTCCGGAATATCAGATTCATTGTTTGAATTGTCAGTATCAGCGGTTTCGTCGTTATTTGCACTTTCGTTTATATCGGGCAGCGATTCAGCTTCCGCGTTGTCCGCGCCGGATTCTATATTATCTGTATCGGAAGGTTCGTTGTTTGTATTTGTTTCGGGGTTTGATTCCGATTGAGAGATTGTTTCATTTTCTGTAATTATATTAGAACTGTCGTCGCCTGGCAGGTCATCGCCCATTGCCGATATTGGTAACAATAATATAGATAAAATTATCAGAATTGAAAAAATGTTTTTTAGCCTCATCGTCTCCAAACCTCCTTTGCAACAAAAAATTTATAATACGATTTTCGTCATTATAACGCAATCACAGGAAAAATTTTCGACTTTAGAAAATTTTTCTTCATCTATGCGTTTCAATGACGTTTTCGGTCATTATATCACATAGTTTTTCATTTTTCAAGAAAAAATATTTTACATTTTCGATGACTGCTTCCACGAGTCGTGAAAAAATTTGCTTTATCGAAAAATTTTTTATATAATAACAAAAATAATTGATAAATATTACGCGAATAGGGTGGTAAAAATGTATGATACAAGTTAAAAATTAAAATTTCTAAAAAAAATTAAAATTATTTTTCAAAAAAAACTAACCTTTTGTTGTTTTCAGACCATTTATGTATGTGAGCAAAAAAACACTAAAAGGAGAAATAGAGTGTGGAGGAGCTTATGAGTAATGCAGAAATTGCAATGTTGGTAGAGAAAGTTCAAGGAAATAAAGAACTTTATTTTGAGAAACTGTACGAAGCATCGTGGCGTAACGTTTATTTCCGCTGCTATAAAATCCTTGGAGATAAACGGGACGCACAAGACGCAACACAAATGATTTTTTTGCGATTGCACAATAAATTTGAGAATTTGCTATCACCGAATGCGTTTAACAAATTTATGCACACGATTATAACCTATACTTGTTCTGAAATTCTTAAATCAAAAATGCGTGGCGCGAAATTGCACACCGACGTTGACGATATTGAATCTCACGAAACGGCGGAAGAAGATAATCCCGAATTTCTACCGAGTGAGGCGTATGACAGAGAAGATGTAAGGAATGAACTCGCAAAAATGATTGAAACTTTACCGTCAAAACAGCGTGAGGCGATATTGTATTTTTATTATGACGATTTATCAATTGCCGAAATTGCCGAAATTACGGATAGTGAAATTAGCGCGGTAAAAAACAGCCTGTTTCGTGCAAGGAAATCTTTGCGGGAACGGGCGGAAGTACTTATAGAGAAAGGGGCGTTAACTATTCCTATGGTTATTGTTTCTGTTCCGATTATTACGAAAATTTTGATGGAAGAGGCAAACGCGATTGTAACCGCAGAAGTTGGAGCAATTGTTTGGCAAGGTGTGTGTGCCGGGATTGAAATTAGCGGAGCCGCAAGCGCGGGAACTGTTGCCGCGGAAGTTGTTGTTGCCGAGAGCGTAAAAACGGCAGGCGTTTTCGCTAATATAGGTATTGGAGTAGCTTGTGCCGTGGTAGTTGCGGGAGTTGTGTATCTCGGTCTTTATGTGAATGACACATTTATCAATCCGCCGCCCGCGATTGTCGCGGAAATTGAAGATTACGACGCTTTTGACATCGTGGCGCTTATACAGGAAATCGAAAGCCGAGCCGAGTTCGACGAATTCGTTGACTTATTCGGATTTTTGCTTTTGGGCGGGTCGCGGTTTGGCGATAGAGAAAATATGGAGCTTTACTATCTCGAAGAGCCGAACAGATTCATCTATCTCGGTTATACCGAAAACCAACAAGCCGGGTTTCGCGTTGTGTTTGAGGTAACAGACGAACGATTGCCGATAACCGACGAAGATATTGCCGACTGGTTCGCGCGAATGTAAAAACAAACAACAAAAAACAATTTTTTCACGGCGAGGTTTTGCGGTGAAAGTTGATATATAGAGGAAAACAATCCTCAGTCAGCAAAGCTGACAGCTCCTTTGCCAAAGGAGCCTTAAAAATCTTAAAAGGAAAAGGAATGATGTAAAAATGGAGTTACGATTTAGAGGTGGGATTTTAAGCAAGTCTTTAGCATTGGTGATTGCTTTCGCTATGCTTTTTTCGGTTTTACCGGGATTTGCTATGCCTACATACGAGGAGCCTTACGTTGACGAAACAGAAATCGTCGATGATGAGGTTTATTTTGATTTAGATGACGAAACAGACATAAATGAGGAAAATGAAGTTAATATAGATGATGAAATTGTCGAAGAAGATAATATTTTCGGGGAAAATGACGAAATCGAGCCGGAATTGCCCGATTTGCCCGATATGGATTGGTCTGATTTTGACGGATTTCCCGAATTTCCGGACGAATGGGATTTTGAGAATTATTTTGAGAATTATAATGATGAACATGATGTTTGGACAGGAGGGTATACGCGTCGCTATGACCCTGTAACAAGCACATTATATATAACCTTTCTTGAAGAGGGTGAAGAGTCGGTAGGGATTTCACCGGCCTATATAGGGATAATGCCGTTGAATTTTGCACGACCGGCGAATATGAGAGTCCACATGCCCCCTGGGGTGCCCGTTGGTGTGGGGGAGGCTAGTGGCGTGAGGGTGTGGGGTTCGGGTGTGCACTCTCACACGGGTGCGTCGATCCCGGGAAATTTGATGAATTTTAGTCCTAGCAATCCTTGGGGCGGGGGTAACGCTTATACGACAGTCACAAATAACACGTCGGGACCCATGACTTGGCCGTTTACGGTGTTGGGCGAGCGCATCCATTGGGTGAATCAGCAGCAGCCGGCGTTTAGGTGGACGTGGACAGCACCCGGACGACCGGGGGTGTCAGGTGCGACAACGTCGATGAATGTGGTGTTTTATCGTCATGCCACACCGCAGAACCCAACGATGAGCACTAGGACACAAAGTGCAATAAATTTGAATACTATTGCATCACATGTCGGCTGGACCGCTGAATTCCGAAGACGTCCTCAGAACGGAGTGTGGGGCGCCTGGGGAACGACTGCAAATTTCGGAGGTTTGGCTGCAAACTCGACTCACGGATTCCAAATGAGGTGGTCAGATGGTGTTGCCTCAAGCACAACAAGTGCGGAAGTTTTGTTTACAACGCTTCCTAATGCTCCTACCGCGCCGACGTTATCGGCCCGTGCGGAGAACGGAACGGAAATGACCTTAAATCACGTTACAAATGTCGTGAATTGGGAGCGAGTTTATAGAAGACGTCCAAACAACGGCGCGGCAGGAACGGAAACAGCGTGGCAAACAGGGTTGGTGTTTACTGCAGGATTGACGCCGAATACACAACATCAGTTTCAAGCGGGTCTGCGTCCGACGGGAACTTCAGTAGCACCGGCGGTTGTAAGTGGTTGGTCGCAGTATTTTAGAACGGTTCCGGCGACACCGTTAGTTCCGGGAGCGGCGACAAGCATAACGCCAAGGAGCATTACTTTACCCGCGGAGGGTAATGGAAATACACCGTCTGAGTCACCGTCACAATTTCAATGGCAATATCAATGGCGAGTGTATACAGGTCAGGGCGCCGAAGTTGGTTGGGCGGCTGTGCCTGCGAACCGAACAATTGCCGGACGTTCGCCGGAAGAAACGATACAAGTGCGTCGTCGATTCCAACGAACGACTGCGTTTAATGCCGTGAATTTTGATTCGGGCTGGTCGGCTTTACTGACAGAAGAGACGCTGGCTTTAATTGAGCTTGAAGCTCCACCTGCGCCGACGTTTGAGGGACTTAACAGAGGAACGTATACCTTGACGCTTAACGAAATTGCGGCAGTTCCTGCGACGATATCAAGGGTTCAATACGCGATTTACAGCGTTAACGGAAATGTTGTTCCTGCGGTCGATAGAGTTTGGCAGGATTCGAGAGATTTTGTTATCGATCCGGAAAATACGTATCAGTTTGTTGCGAGACGATATATGGCGAGTGGGCAGGACGCGGACAATTTCGCTGAAGTTGGCGGAGTTCGTTGGCCCGTCGGCCCGCCGAGTGATATATTTGAATGGCCGCCGAGTAGGGTGTATCGTATTATTGATGTGCCGGCGAATAATCCTCAAGACGCTACAAATCGTGTTTGGGACGCTGCCCCGGGTTATGAACACACGGTGGGAGACGCGTGGCCTACAGGGGGGAATTGGGCGCATGTAGCGGGTCTCTCGCCGTTCGCGCATGCTCTCGCGGATGCGAGGCCGGGGTTTGCCCTGTCTCGCGTGAGTCCTAACTCTGCCTACGGGTGGTTGGGCCCTGTGTCCGGTGTTGCTCCCCTTGCGCCTTATAGCGTGCGTGCGGTGGGTTACATTTTTTCTGGATTTCCGGCGGGGTATTTTATTGATACATTTCTGGCTGTTGGTGTGCCGGCCGGGACTTTCGGCTTTGAGCGGTTTGTATTTGGAATGCCGGAGACGCACTTTACAGTTCGCCGCTTACCTCCACCACCAACAACAGGCGCGAGATTGGTTGAGCGAACGACAAATTCGATAACTTTAGGCGTTGACGCGGCGATAAATACGGATTTGTGGATTCCATACTTTAGAATATACGAAGGAAACGGCGATTGGAGCGATTGGCAGCGGTCTGCGACGTTTAGCGGCTTAACCGCGGGCGAGATGTACGATTTCCAAGTGAGATATTACCCTGCGGGCGGCGAATCGGGAACGGTTACGATTACGGCTCCATTCGGTCCGGTAAGCTTCCGCGCGGTTCCGAACGCGCCGGGGCAAGCTGCCGCTGCGACCGGCAGAACGACTACAAGCATTACTTTCCCTGCGGAAGGACATGACGGAACGGACGTTGTTGCGCCTCCGTCACAGTTCGTGTGGGAATATGAATACAGAATAGTTGCGAGCGGTCAAGGCGCTGACGACGGTTGGGTTGCGATGACTTCTCGTGAGGTTGGAAGTTTGACTGCGGGACAAACGGTTGAGGTTCGCCGTCGGTTGGTTCGTGATGCGGTTGGAAATTCCGGCGCGTGGAACGTGAATTACGATTCGGCGTGGTCTGCGGGCCCGCATAGAAGCGAGTCGGCGTTAAATACAGGAACAATTTTATATAATTTGAACGGCGGAGAAGTTGGAACGGGTCCGTTGCCAAATCCGGCGACGCATACGCCGGGAACTGTGACGATAAATACGGCAGATGTACCGTTGCATGACGATGTAAACGGTGTTGCGGTAATATTTATTCGCTGGGTTTCGGCGCAATATGGGATTTTGGACATTAACGGAACTTTGCCGACCGCTTCGTTTATAACGGATAATGAAGTTACGGTTACGGCAGGGGCGCAGACTGAAGTTTGGGCTTTGTGGGGCTACGCAGCAGACGGAACAACGCCTGACGTATTAACTTTCGGATATATCGCGTACGATTTGGGAACGGGCGACGTAACAACAGGCCCGATACCGAACCCTGCAAGAACGTTGGTAGGAACCGGCAGAGCGCTTAATACAACGGATATACCTCTT
>WRAG01000004.1 GCA_009780345.1 Oscillospiraceae bacterium | reverse complement strand
GAGCGATGGGAATCATCGGCGGCGACGAGAACGGGAATTTCAACCCGACGAACAGCATCTCAAGGGCTGAAATCAGCAGAATTCTCTATTCCGCACTTGCTCTTTTGTAGATATTAGAAAAAAACCTCAAAAAAAGTTTGGTAATTTTGTTGACAAACACTAAATACTATATTATAATGAGAGCGTGTTGTCGAAATATCAAAGCTATTTCGGCGAGTAATTTTAAAACAATAAATAATGATTAAAATGATATTATAAATCATGAAATTAGGGTTCTTCAAGATGAAGTCCCTAGCGAGAGGAGAATTTAGAACATGAAAAAGGTTATTTTGGTTTTAGCGATTCTTATAGCGATTGGTTTAGTTGTTTGGGCTGTAATGAATGGTTGTGGCGACAGCGAAGCGGCAGGGGTTCATGAGTATGACTATCGTTTTGCGACTGTTCCATTCCCGATTAGCACTCAAGATGTTATCGGCGAAGATGTTACATTACGTTATTGGTTCGGCGTTCAGTTGATGAACGAGCAAACAACTAATAACACAGGAATCGGTAGATTTATGGAAACATATCAAGAGTTGACGGGTGTAGATTTTGAAATAATCAACTCATCACCTGACGCAGGCGCTAGAATGCAACAGTTCACATCTATGTTGGCGGCGCGTGATATCCCTGACATCATGGACTTCCAATGGGGCGACCCGAACTTTGTGCCAACCGGTCCTGACGCGCAAATCACAGCGGGTAACATACTTGCGCTTAACGAGTTTATGCACGCGGCTCCAAATCTTCAAAGATACATGAACGAAAACCCTGACATCGCTCGTCAGTTGGCAACATATTCAGGTAATTTATACGTATTCCCGTTCTTGAGAGACGATTATGAAACCAGAACTTTCTTCGGACCTATCGTTCGCGGAGACTGGTTGAGAGAATTGAACATGGAAGTTCCACAAACTTTGGACGAGTGGGAAGTTATGTTGGAAGCATTCAAAACAGAAATGGGCGCGGAAGTTCCGCTTTCATTCAACTGGGCGGCAATCGAGATTCACAACAACTTTATCGGCGCTTATGACGTTGGATTCGGATTTTATGTGGTAGACGGCGAAGTTAAATTCGGACAAATTCAACCGCAATTCTATGATTTCTTAGTAAGAATGAACAGATGGTTTGAAAATGGCTGGCTTGATAACAACATCGCGAACTTCGACGGTCCTACTATGACTGCTAACATCACTACAGGAAACACCGGCGCGGCTCTTGGCGCGCAAGGCGGCAGTATCGGAGCATGGATGAACCTTATGAGAGATAGCGAAGAATTCCCTGATTTCCAAGTAATCGGCGTTCCGAACCCGGGTCTAAACCGCGGCGATCTTCCGATGTTTAACGGAATCACAGGTATATTCGGCGGAAGCGGCGCGGCAATCGGCGGAACTACACGTTTCCCAACTCTTGCAACTCGCGTTCTTGACTTCTTCTGGTCTCCTGAAGGTCAAACTTTGGCATCTTTCGGAACAGAAGGTTTAACGTTTACTATGGTAGACGGACGTCCGGTTTACACTGACTACGTTATCAATCACGTAGACGGAATGGGCGCTGTTTTGGGACGTGAAACTCGTGCGACTTTCGGGCCGATCGTTCAAGATCCGTGGTACATCGAGCAATTCGCGGCTATGCCGGAACAAAGCGAAGCTAGAAGAGTTTGGTCTCAATCAGGAAGCGCAGATCACCTTCTTCCTCACCTTATGAGAACTGCTGAAGAAGAAGCACGTTTCATCACTATTCGTAACCTTGTAAACGAGCACGCAAGCATCGAAGTAATGAGATTTATTGCAGGTCACAGACCGCTTAGCGAGTTTGAAGATTTCGTTGAAATGCTTATAAACCTAGGTGCTAACGAAATGGTTGAAATCCAACAAGCGGCGTTCAACAGATACATGGCGCAGTAATGGGATACGCAGAAAAATCTTGACTGTAAAGATTTTTTCTTACCGATGTCCATTTCAACACGCAATTTGTGTTTTAATAGTTTAGAACAAATTTTTAAAATTGTAATTTAATTTGCCGGGCGGGAGATATCATTCTTCCGCCCGGTCAGAATGTAAATTTTAAAGGCACATCTCAGGTATAACTAACAACAAATTGAACAGGACTGATTGAATAATGGCAAACAAGAAAAATTTAGGAATTCAATATAAAAAATTGAGCCTTGGATATAGGATAAAACGGGACGCGACAAAGAATTATACCCTATATTTAATGATGCTTCCTGTTTTGGTGTATTATATTATATTTCATTATGGTCCTATGGTTGGACTTCAAACCGCGTTCAGAGATACGCGAATTATTACCGATATGTGGACTGCTCCGTGGGTAGGGTTCGCTAATTTTCGAGCGTTTTTCAATCATCCTTGGTTTGGGATGATTCTTGGAAACACCATACGGATAAGTTTGTGGACAATAATCGCAGGGTTCCCGGCTCCAATTATTCTCGCGCTACTGATAAACGAGCTAAAATCCAAAAAATTCTCACGCGTTACGCAAACGATTACATATTTGCCTCACTTTATATCTCTTGTTGTTGTGGCGGGAATGGTAATAACTTTTGTAAGCGCTGGTAGCGGAGGTATTATAAGCCAAGCGTGGGCGTTTATAACCCGAACTGAACCACAATATATGTTAAACAATCCTAGTATGTTCCTTCCGATATTTGTGACAACAAATATATGGAGAACAATAGGTTGGGGTTCGATTGTATATTTGGCTGCGCTTACCGGAATTGACCCGACTCTTTACGAGGCGGCGGAAATCGACGGAGCGTCAAGAATGAGAAAATTATGGCATGTAACATTGCCTGGAATATTACCGACCATCACGATTATGTTGATTTTAAGAGTCGGACAAGTAATGACGGTTGGATTTGAAGAAATCCTGCTGTTGCAGAATCAGCTTAACTTCCACGTTTCGGAAGTTATCCCGACTCATATGTTTAACAGGAATTTTGGTAATACTGACTGGGGTATTACGAGAGAACACACCGGTTATACAAGTGCAATAGCTATGTTTAACTCCGTTATTAACTTTGCAATTATAATAGTAGCAAACTTTATATGTAGAAAAGTTGGCGAGACGAGCTTGTGGTAAATCGATAGGGGGAAAAAGACTTGATACAGAGAAAGACTTTCGGTGAACGGATTTTTGACGGTTTTAACATACTTTTCATGCTTTTTTTGATAGTGGTGACACTTTATCCGCTTATTTATGTGCTTGCGTCGTCGCTTTCAAGCGCCGGAGATTTGGCTCGGCATAGAGGTATCTTGTTATGGCCCGTTGGAAACATTAATCTAGCTGCTTATGGGCGGGTTTTTAGTGATCCTCAATTAATGGTAGGTTACAGAAACACTCTTATTATATTGGTTGGCGGTGTTACTTTAAACATTTTGCTCACTTCTGTGGGCGCGTATGTTTTATCTCGCAAAGATGTGTTTTGGAACAAGACTTTTAGCAAGTTAATCGTTGTAACTATGATATTCCAAGGCGGATTTATTCCGTTATTCCTTGTTGTTAACGCAATCGGGCTTTTGGATTCACTTTGGGCGCTTATCTTGCCGACTGCGATAAGTACATTTAATCTTATAATAATGAGAACGTCATTCGCCGCAATTCCGGAAAGTTTGTCCGAATCGGCGGAGTTAGACGGAGCCGGTCACATGACCATATTATTTAAAATTGTACTGCCGCTTTCAAAAGCGGTAATTGCGGTAATGGTTCTGTTCTACGGCGTATTTCATTGGAATTCGTGGTTGCACGCTGCCTTGTTTATAAGAAATGAAAACCTATTCCCGTTGCAACTTGTATTACGCAATATTCTTATTTTGAATCAAATGACAGATGATATGATGGCGGGAGATATACACGGTGCTAATGTTATGGAAATCCAAATGACCATACAATACGCGATGATAATAATCGCAACGGTGCCAATCCTGTGCCTATATCCGTTCTTGCAGAAATATTTCGCAAAAGGCGTAATGATCGGCTCAGTAAAAGGCTAAAAAATTTGCGTCAAATCACGCAATCTTTCGCCGAAACTGCGAGGACAAAAAATCCTCAACGTACTTGATGTACGCCTGCGGTTTTTCACCTCTTGTTTCGACGAAATCTTACGCAATTTGACGCAAATTTCAAAATACATACTAAAAATGCCGCTCGTTCGAGCGGCATTTTTTTATTTTAATTTTTTACACCTGCCAGTTATTCTCTATCTCCTCACGCGTAATCTCCACCGCGCGCCGCGGCTTATTAAGCCTACCGCTCAAATTATAAACATCACGAAAAGATATCTCCAACTTACAACCCTTCGCCGCGTTAAGTGTCGCGCGAATATGCTCTCTGAATCCGTCCTCGTTCAACTCAACGTCAACGCCGATAAAGTTCGGGCTCGGCTTCCGCTGATAAATAACATTACTTCCCGCAAGCTTCTCGCCCATAAATCGCTCGTCGCACCACGGCGAAATCGAAATCTTGCGTAGGTTCTCAAACTTAGACAAAGATTTATCCCAAAATGAGTGAACCGCCTCGCAGCAGCCGTAAGAGAGCAATCCGAAATTGTCAGCCACCTTTTTATAATAAGGAAAGAAAAACTCATGAAACATATCCGGCGAAATGGACACAGTCTCCTGCGAATCCATATATCCCCAACACTCGGAAGCAGTATTCGCAACATTCGGCAAGTCGCTGCAAAACCCCCAACTCCCCTGCGCGAGATAGTCGTTTTTGTTGTTCGCGACAATCGCCCCCGCCGCCTCTAACCGCCTAAAATACGCAACATAATCGTTCGACAAACTATCCATCATATAATGAAACCCGTCAGGGTTATCATACATTTCCATATACATATTTTCCATTCCCATACGATGAACAATCTCGTTCGTAAGCGGCGCGTATAGCGCGTCCATACCGTGCCGAACCTGCAAAATATCGCCAATCGCGTCTTGAACGAAGTCAAACCATTCTTTCGAACTCTCCAAATCAATTTTTATGTTCGACGGCGCGATAATGCTCGTATCTTCCAAACTTTTTATCTGCTCGACAATATGAAACCCAAGCCCGTCAGTCGATTGCTCCTTCTTAATCGGCATATTAAACGGCAACAGCGACACGTCGAACTTACACACGAAATCGGAAGTCACCACGCGGTCGTCGTCAATCATTTTATGGTTCACCAAACCTCCGCCGAGCAACCGTTCAAGCCTTGCAGCCATAGGCGTTTCGCATTTGATATGGTTATAGAAAAATCCCACGTCCGCAATCGTCCACGGCTCGAAAAATATCATAGGACGCTCGCCCTGCAAGTCATTGTGCTTCGTCCAAAGCTTAGCGCGCTCCTCCATTATAGGAAGCCGGCTGATTTCCAACCTCTCCTTCGCCAACTCACGAATTATCTCTCTTTCCCAAGTGTGCATAGCAATCCTCCTCACATATGAATTTGATTCTTCGCTAATCTCCGATAAACACTAACGGTAACAACGTACCCAAACGTAGACACAAAAAAGTTAATCAAAGCAAACCCGATCGCGCTTATCAGCAATTGCAGCGGATTGAAAGCAACAACCCCAAGCAAGATATTATACGGCGCGGAAAAAAGCACAGAAGTTAGCAACACTAAACCATTGATATAAGCATAAGCACCATGTATCGGTGCGAATTTCCGAAAACTGCGTAATAATATGCGATAAAAGCGGAAAATAAAGCATACAAAAATATCCACAACGAAAAAACAGCTAACTTGTCAAACTTACGACACTTAAATTTTGCCATAAAACAGCCTAAATGTCAAGAATTTAATTGACCAAGCAGGAAGTTTGTGGTAAAATATCTTTATATAAAATTTTTAGCTTGAATCAATTTGCGTGCAATTTCGATTTTGGACTGACCGCCGCGTGTCGTGTACACGCAAGGGAGGGAAAAGTCGGAAGTGTGCGTAAATTGATTCAAGCATATGGAAAGTGGTATAACTTATGAGATTGCAAAAATACTTAGCCCACGCCGGCGTCGCTTCACGCCGACATGCTGAAGAAATGATAAAACGTGGAAGAGTCAGAGTCAACGGCGAAGTCGTCACAGAAATGGGCGTGCAAATCAACCCTGACGCTCCCGAAGTCGAAGTTGACGGCAAGCCGGTGTATTCGACGAATAAGAAAATTTATATCGTCCTAAACAAGCCTGTCGGCTACATCACCACAGTGTCCGACGATCGCGGCCGCAAAACGGTGATGGATCTCGTTTCCGACATTCCGCACAGGATTTATCCCGTCGGTCGGCTTGATTATGATACCGAGGGCCTACTTTTCATGACCAACGACGGCGATTTCACCTATACACTCACCCACCCGAAGCATAACGTTGAAAAAACCTATATCGCCCACGTTTCGGGCAACGTAACGATGGAAATCATCGAAAGTTTGCGAAACGGAATTGAGTTGGAGGGACAACGTACAAGCCCCGCAAAGGTTGAAATCAAAGGCGCGACGCAATACGGAACTAAAATCGAAATCACCATTCACGAAGGCAAAAATCGGCAGGTTCGTAACATGTTCGAGGCTGTCGGGCTAAGCGTCAACAAGCTGCGCCGAACGCAGGAGGGCGGCGTTGCCGTCGGCAAAATCGCGCTGGGAAAATGGCGGCAGTTAAGCGAATCGGAAGTAAATCTTCTCAAAAAAGGCGGAATAAAACGTGATAAAACTAACACCAGCCGAACCAAACGAGCGGGCTGGGCTAAAGCAAAGCCTAAAACAGTGGCAAAGCGACGTCGTTCTTGAGCCGTACTCGCTGCTGCTCAAGGGTTACGACGATGACGAACTATCCGCTATCGTGGTATTAAAATTCCACCCCGACAAAACCGCCGAAATCGAAAAAATAGTATGGAAAGATAGTACGAAAGCCTTAAACGATAAGGAGTTCAACTTCGTTATCGGAAACGGAATCCTAAATTTTATTGACAGACGCGGCATTCATTTGGTATACTCAAGTGACACCGAAAATAAAGAGATTCTAGAAATGTTGAAGTTTGAATATGATGTAAAATCGGACAAGTTTGTGTTGGATCTGATTGATTATTTTGAACCGAATTGTTATTAGTGCCGCTAAGGCGGCAGGCTTTATCAGAGCGAGGCTCTGTAGCATTTGCCCTTGTCAGGGCAGGACGACAAGGGTTTATTGAAACCCTTGTCAATCCCCAAAAAACTTTGACGGCAAAGTTTTATCAAACCGTCGCCACTATGCCGCCGACCCACGCAAAAGGCGCGTGTGTGCTCGTCTGGCATGAGGGCGACCAAAGTTTGCGAACCGCATACGCGGAAAGACTAGCGAGATATAGCACTGTTTTCAGTCGAGCATGCGGCTTTTGCCGCCGTAGGCATTAAACTGAGAGGCAAATTGTATGCACTATTTTCGCGGCGCGTTTTTGATAGCGCAATAGCGCGTTTGCGCCGCAAGTTTTACTAAATTTTTTGTGAAAAAATTTTCGGGGCTTGACAAGGGCTACGATTAGCCCTTGTCGCTATGCGGCAGCCGCCGCACATATGCGCTTGTCAGCGCAAGACACCCCGCCGCACCGCGGCAAAAGGAGGTAAACCACATGAACAAAATCACGGAACTACGCGAAAAACGCCGCGCGATCGAACTTGGTGGCGGCGAAGATAAAATAAAGAAACAGCACGACTCGGGCAAGAAAACCGCCCGCGAACGAATCGAAATGCTGCTTGACGAGGGAAGTTTCATCGAAATTGACGCGTATGTAACGCATCGTTGCAGCGAGTTCGGCATGGAAAAGTCGAAAATCCCCGGCGAGGGCGTCGTCACAGGCTACGGAACCGTCGACGGACGGCTTATTTACGTTTACGCGCAAGATTTCACAGTAATCGGCGGAAGCTTAGGCGAAATGCACGCGGCGAAAATCTGCAAAGTTATGGATATGGCGCTTAAAATGGGCGCACCGATTGTGGGAATCAACGATTCGGGCGGCGCGCGGATTCAAGAAGGGCTCGACGCCCTCAAAGGCTTCGGCGAAATCTTCCGCCGTAACACACAATCGTCCGGCGTAATCCCGCAAATCTCGGTAATCCTCGGCCCCTGCGCGGGCGGCGCGGTTTACTCGCCCGCAATTTGCGACTTCGTGTTTATGGTGGACAACACCAGCCAAATGTTTATCACCGGCCCGTCGGTTATCAAGGCGGTAACAGGCGAGGACGTTGGATTTAACGAACTTGGCGGCGCGGAGCCGCACAGCGGCAAGTCCGGCGTTGCGCATTTCAGATGCCAAAGCGAGGACGACTGCTTCGCGCAGGTAAAGCAGTTGATCGCCTACCTGCCGTCAAACAATCTCGAAAGCGCGCCATATTACGAGTGTGCCGACGATTTGAACCGTACATCGACGAAACTTGAAGAAGTCATCCCGGAAGGTGCGAACAAGCCGTACAATACAGTTGACATCATCACCGAAATCGTTGACGGCGGAGAGTTTTTCGAAGTGCATAAACACTTCGCGCAAAACATCGTCGTCGGCTTCGCGCGAATGAACGGCGCGACGATCGGAATTATCGCTAATCAACCGAAGTTCGTCGCGGGTTCGTTGGATGTGGACTCAAGCGACAAAGCCGCGCGGTTCGTGCGTTTCTGCGACTGCTTCAACATCCCGATTGTAACCCTCACCGACGTTCCGGGCTACCTCCCCGGCGTCGCGCAGGAGCACAGCGGAATCATCCGCCACGGCGCGAAACTGCTTTTCGCGTTCTCCGAGGCAAGCGTGCCGAAAATCAACGTAATCGTCCGCAAAGCTTACGGCGGCGCGTATATCGCGATGAACAGCAAGCATCTCGGCGCCGACATGGTGTTCGCGTGGCCGACGGCTGAGATCGCGGTTATGGGTCCCGACGGCGCGGCAAATATCATATTCCGCAAGGACATCGCCGCAAGTGATGATCCAATCGCGGCGCGAAACGAAAAAATCAAGGAATATCGTGAAAAGTTCGCAAATCCTTACGTCGCCGCGGCGCGCGGCTACGTTGACGATGTAATTGAGCCATCCGAAACTCGCCCAAGAATCATCTCCGTCCTTGAAATGCTTGCAAGCAAGCGCGAAACCCGACCGAGCAAAAAACACGGCAACATTCCCCTATAATTTGCGTGAAATCACGCAATCTTGGGAGAGTTATTGAAATCTTGATTTCGCTAATAACTCCCCTGTGAAAACTGCCAAAGAACACGAGTCGTATTTGGACGAAGTGTGATTTGATGCAGTTGACCGCCCACCGAAAACGCGATGTCGGGTATCTGTTATACACGCTCCATCACGCTTTCTACGAAATATTACGCAATTTGACACAAATTCATAAGGAGGCGTATATAACATGAAAACAGACGCGAAAAAACCGAACGACACCGAACTAATCGCCGTTCTTACCGCTGCAATTGCGGCAAATATGAACACGTCGGCATATAACTTGAAAATCAACTCATACAAGCGAATCCATGATACCACCCCCGCATGGAGCAAAGCAGGTCGCGCGGATATAATGAATTCACGATTCTAGGAGGTTTACATAATGAAGAAATATAAAATAACCGTAAACGGCAACACATACGAGGTAGAAGTAGAAGAGGTAGGCACAACGGCGCCTGCGGCAAGTGCCGCTCCACCCGCGCCCGCGCCATCGGCGGCTCCGAAACCCGCTGCCGCGCAAACTGCCGCGCCGCCCGCAGGCGCAGCAAGCGTTACCGCGCCAATGCCGGGCAATATCATATCGGTAAACGTCAACGTTGGCGATACTGTCGCGGCGGGCGACGTGCTTTGCATACTAGAAGCGATGAAAATGGAAAACGAAATTATGGCGCCAAGCGCGGGAACCGTCGCAAGCATCAACGTTTCCGCCGGTAGTGCAGTAAACAACGGCGATATATTGGTATCGATAGGATAGTTGCGCGCTTACAAGCGCATATTTGCGCCCTTCGGGCGCATGGTTTTTATTTAGGACTTTGCCCTAAAAACCTTTTGCGGTTACTGCCGCATAGCGACAAGGACTAGTCGTAGCCCTTGTCAAGCCCCGAAAAACTTTTTAGAAAAAGTTTTATCAAAAACTTGCGGCGCAAACGCGCTATGGCGCTATTAAAAGCGTGCCGCTATATAAGGACTGCGAACAATATCCTCTCAGTTTAATACCTACAGCGGCAAAAGCCGCATGCTTGACTGAAACGGCGTTATATCTCAGCACTTTTTCCGCGTAAGCGGTTAGCTAACTAATGCTTTTATCGTCGCCGGCTTTGGCGCAAATCGCGTAGTTTGCGTTTGCGTCCATAGGTGACCGGGATTATTAAGGGCAGAGTCCTTAATGCCCGACCGGCAGGTCATAAGCCTTCGGGACGGACCCGAAAAAGCCTGCGCTCGCTCGCGCAATGCCTGCCGCCGCAGCGGCAAAAGCCCCCTCGCTGCAGGGCGCAAAAGGAGGAAATTATGGCAAAAGTTAAAATTATGGAAACCATCTTACGCGACGCGCACCAATGTCTAATCGCGACGCGCATGACAACCGAAGAAATGCTTCCCATCGTTTCAAAACTCGATAAAATCGGCTATCACGCGCTTGAAGCGTGGGGTGGCGCGACTTTTGACGCTTGTTTGCGATTCCTAAACGAAGATCCGTGGGAGCGATTACGCAAAATCCGCGCGGAGGCGAAAAACACCAAGCTTCAGATGCTTTTCCGCGGGCAAAATATATTGGGATACAAAAATTACGCCGATGATGTGGTGGAATATTTCGTGCAAAAATCCATCGCCAACGGAATCGATATAATCCGAATTTTCGACGCGCTAAACGACGTTCGCAACCTCCAAACCGCCATCAACGCGGCGAAAAAGGAACGCGGACACGTCCAAGGCACAGTCTGCTATACCATCAGCCCGGCTCACGACATCGAATCGTTCGTAACGCTCGCGAAACAGCTCGAAGACATGGGCGCTGATTCCATCTGTATCAAAGATATGGCAGGGCTTTTGACGCCTTACATCGCCTACGATTTGGTGAAAGGAATCAAAGAAAACGTAAAAATCCCGATAGATTTGCATACGCATTACACAAGCGGGCTCGCGTCAATGACCTACTTGAAAGCAATCGAGGCGGGCGTTGACATCGTTGACTGCGCGCTGTCTCCGTTTTCAATGGGAACCTCGCAACCGCCGACCGAAACCATCGTTGCGACGTTGCAAGGAACCGAGTACGACACAGGACTCGACTTGGCGGCGTTAAACGAGTGCGCCGACTACTTCCGCCCGATTAGGGATAAATATTTAGCGAGTGGCGTTTTGGACACAAAATCTCTTGCGGTGGATATCAACACGTTACTCTACCAAGTCCCCGGCGGAATGTTGTCCAACCTAATTTCACAGTTGAAGCAGCAAAACTGCGAAGATAAGTACGAAGAAGTGCTCAAAGAAGTGCCGCGCGTGAAAGAAGATCTCGGCTTCCCGCCGCTTGTCACGCCGACAAGCCAAATCGTAGGAACGCAAGCGATGCTCAACGTCGTAATGGGCGAGCGCTACAAAATGTGTTCGAAAGAGACGAAAGGACTGGTAAAAGGCGAATACGGCAAAACGCCGGTGCAAATTTCAGACGAGTTGCGCAAGAAAATAATCGGCGACGAGGAAGTTATAACCTGCCGCCCTGCGGACTTAATCGCGCCCGAACTTGACGCAATGCGCGAGCAAATCAAAGAATATATCGAGCAGGACGAGGATGTTTTATCATACGCGCTGTTCGATCAAGTTGCGGTGAAGTTTTTCGAATATCGCCGCGCGCAAAAATATAAAATCGACCAAGATTTAGTGGATATGGAGAATGGGACACATTACGTGTAAAATCATTGACGAACCAAGGAGAATAATGTAGAATAGAGTTTAAGGCAGGGTAGGGATAGGTTAGTCCACCGTTTGAACTTCTTAGGAAGGAGGTGGTTCTTATGGGAGAGTACATATTTTACTTAACGATACTTTTAATACTCGTTTTAATCATAAGAAAATAGCCGCCCCCAACATCCCGGTTGTAGCGGCTATTTAGCTATATCTTGGACTAACCGATTTCGGTCCTGCCTTCTTATGTCTTTATTATACACCATTCCCCCCAACCTTGTCAAGCATTTCGGAGAAATTTTCATGAAAACAATCATAATCGGCGGCGGCGCGGCGGGCATGATGGCCGCCGGAGTTGCCGCAAGCAACGGAAACAAAGTTATCCTAATCGAGAAAAATAAAACATTGGGGAAAAAGTTGGCAATCACAGGCAAGGGTCGGTGCAACGTCACCAACGCTTGCGACGATGTCGAAACCCTGATTCGAAACGTGCCGCAAAATGGCACGTTTTTGTACAGCGCGTTCTATACCTTTACAAACGCCGCCACCATACGGTTTTTCGAAGAATTAAGAGTTCCGCTGAAAGTCGAACGCGGCGAGCGAGTTTTCCCGACATCCGATAAATCCGCCGACATCGTAAACGCGCTGCGAAAATTCTGCGCAAACGGAAATGTAGAGTTCAAAACCGCCGTAGTCAGCGACATTCTAACGCAAACCGGCAAAATCTCCGGCGCGAAACTCGCAAACGGTGAAATATTCAACGCCGACAAAGTGATAATCGCCACCGGAGGATTATCATACCCGCAAACCGGCTCCACCGGCGATGGATACAGGTTCGCCCGCGCAGTCGGACACACAATCGTGCCGCCGAAACCGTCGCTTGTGCCGCTCGAAACGACCGAAAAATGGGTGCCGGAACTGATGGGATTATCACTGAAAAACATCGCGATCACACTCACTGATAAAGCCGGAAAAACGGCATACACCGACTTTGGCGAGATGATTTTCACTCACTTCGGAGTGTCTGGGCCGGTTGTTCTGTCCGCAAGCGCTCACGCGCGTGGCAATATCGACGGATTCAAACTCCACATTGACCTAAAACCCGCATTAACGCACGAACAACTGGACTTACGAATCCAGCGCGATTTTTTGAAATATCAAAACAAGGATTTCAAAAATTGCCTCGTCGACCTACTGCCGCAACGCCTAATCGACGTAATTATCAAACTGTCAAACATTCCGCCCGAGCTGAAAACCCATTCGGTGACGAGAGAGCAACGCGGCACGCTAGCTAGCCTCCTAAAATCACTAACCGTTACAATCAAAGGCTTCCGCCCGATTGACGAGGCAATTATAACCTCCGGCGGTGTTTCGACAAAGGAAATCGACCCGTCCACAATGCAGTCAAAACTTATCGAAGGACTCTACTTCTGCGGCGAAGTGATAGACGTCGATGCCTACACCGGCGGCTTTAACCTGCAAATCGCATTCTCAACTGCCTACCTGGCAGGACAAAAATAAAATATGAATTTGAAATATTAATTAAAAAACCGAGAATCGGCAACTGCCATTCTCGGTTTTTAATATGCAAAAATTAAAGTTACCCTTTCGCTAATCGTTTCGCAACGAATGCAGACAGCGCGTTTATACCAACAACCGTAATAAGCAACACAACCGCCGTCGCGTAAGCCGCGTTACGCGATTCGTCAAAATAGCCCGGCGCAGGCTCCATAACCAACAAGTACATATGAACCGATAACGGGCGAACCGAATCGAAAATACTTGTAGGAAAAATTGTTGACGCCGGCGAACCACCGGCGGTAAGAAGCAACGCCGCAGTTTCGCCCGCGATTCTGCCGATCGCAAGAATAACTCCCGCAAGTATGCCGGGAATCGCGCTCGGCAAAACAATGCGAAACACCGTTCTAAGCCGTCCCGCGCCAAGCCCGAACGAACCTTCGCGAAAACTGTCCGAAACCGATTTCAACGCTTCCTCGGTCGTTCGTATAATAAGCGGAAGAACCATAATTGAAACGGTTATCGCGCCTGCGAGGAGCGATTGCGACCACCCTAAAAAGATTACTAAAAACAGCCAACCGAACAATCCATATACAATCGACGGAATTCCCGCCAAAGTTTCGGTTGTCAGTCGAATTATTTTCACAACTTTATTATCTCTTTTCGCGTATTCTACAAGATAAATCGCCGCGAATATCCCAAGCGGAACCGCAATAATCAAAGCAGAGAAAATCAAAATTATCGTTGATATTATCGGCGGTGTAATGGAAATAGAATCAAGCGGCGGGTTGAATGAAAACAAACTTGGACGCAAATGCGGAAGTCCGCTGAACAAAATATATCCGATAATATAAATCAGCGCGAATAATGTCATGGATATAGCAAAGTAAGTGATGCAGCGAAACACGATATCGATAGGTTTTCTTGTAGTTTTGTTTCTCATTGTTCCATACTCCTTTTAAGCATTGAAAAAGACCAATTTATAATTAATATGAATACGAACAACACAACGCCGGTCGCAATCAACGCGTCGCGGTGCAATCCTCCCGCGTAACTCATTTCTAATCCAATATTCGCTGTCATTGTTCTGACTCCCGAAAGAAGTCCGGCGGGCATTCTCGGTTGGTTTCCCGCGACCATAATAACCGCCATCGTTTCGCCGATTGCGCGTCCGATTCCTAAAATCACGGCGGCGAAAATTCCGCTTCTGGCCGCCGGAAGAACGCAAAAGTATACGCTTCGCTCGTGCGACGCGCCTAATGCTAATGCACCCTCGTAATACGATTCAGGTACAGAGCGAAGCGCGGACTCCGAAACCGCAATAACCGTCGGAAGAATCATAATTCCGAGTAAAAGCGATGCGGCTAACATCGTTTGCCCCGACCGCATTTCAAACGGAAGCCCCATTATCAGCGGAACAAGCACAACAAGTCCGAAAAATCCATAAACAACCGACGGAATTCCCGCCAAAAGATTAATTGCGGGCTTAATAAGCTTATACGTCCTTTTCGGACAAAATCGCGACATAAATACAGCGGAAATAATTCCAATCGGAACGCCGACAACTATTGCGCCTGCCGTTACATAAATGCTTCCGAGAATAAACGGCAATATGCCGTAATATCCCCTTCCCGGCGCCCAAACTTGTCCTAACAAAAAGTTGACAAACCCAATTTCACGCATTGCCGGAAATCCGTTCGCAAATAAAAACAAACATATCAACGCCACCGCCGCAACCGACGCTAACGCTGATATGAAAAACACTATACGCATTAAGTTTTCTTTAAAATTTTTCATTGTTTATAATTCTTCCCAACGTTCAACTACGCCTGTGAATATGTCGGCAACCTGCGCTTTCGTCAACCCTGTAATAGGGTTAGAGCCAGGCACGATAACCGCAATACCATCAACGGCAATTATTGTTTCGGTTGCTTTTGCCAACTCTGTCGCCGTCATAGGGCGGCTGGTTAAACCGATATCGAAAGTGCCTTCAATCGCGCCGTTAATGCCGGCGGTTGAACCAAGTGGCTGAACTTCAATTCTAACGTTTTCGTTAAGCTCCATATAAGCTCTCGCAAGATTCATTAAAAGCGGAGCGACGGAAGTTGAGCCGCCGACAACGATGGTTCCCGAAACATTTCCGCCGTCAAATGTAGGAGCGTTTTCGTCAACAGCTATATAAGAATCGTCAACGATTGCCTGACCATTTGCAGAAAAAATAAAATCAATAAAATCTTGAGTGACATCGTTTACGTCGGTTGTAACTATTCTGAAATCACGAGAAATCGGATAAGCGCCGCTTCTGATTGTTGCGGCCGTCGGAGCAACTCCGTCAATAGTTATTGTGCGAACAGCACTATTTCCTTCAATAGAGCCTAACGACGAATAACCGATAGAAATATTTGAACTCGCAACAGTATTGATAACCGCCGATGTTCCATTTTGCACATTTGCCTCACTCCAAATGTCGTCAATGCCCAGCATATCTACGAATGCGGTACGTGTTCCGCTTCCGTCCTCACGAGTAACAACGTTGATTAAACCTCTCATCGCGCCTGTTTCGTCTGAGTCGTTTCCATTTCCGCCACAACCTGCAAATACAACTATTGCCAAAATCGCCATTATTATCCCTAAGCTTAGTAACTTTTTCAATTAAATCATCCTCCATCTGCCTAAATATTTGCTTTTAATAAGTATAAGTTTAATTTAACAGATTAATGTAAAGTTAAACATCATAGTTTTGTAAAATTTATGTAAAAATTTATAGTGTAACGCGGTAGCAAAATAACTATAAAAAAGTAAACCCCGGTTTAGCCGGAGTTTACTTTTTTATAGTTATTATTTTTTGTTTTACATCATATACGCCGCAGAAATCGCGTCAATATATCCGTTGTCAATCATTTGTCTTAGAACAGCGTTAACAGCGTTAAGAAGCTCAAGATTATCAAGTCTGATAGCCATTCCATAATTCTCGCTTTCAAAAGCGCTAGAATCTTCGATGGTCACAAGACCTTGATGTTGCGCAATCATTGCTTCCGCAGGCGCTCTGTCGATTACAACAGCGTCAACTCTACCGTTAACAAGCTCTAGCACAGATTCAACGCCTGAATTAGAACGAATAATTTCAGTTACGCCGTCCATATCAGAAACAATAATATCACCGGTGTAATTTACAACAACGCCAACTCTCAAACCTACTAAATCCGCCGCGCTTTCGATTTCATTGTCTTCGCGCGCGATGATAACTTGAGAAGCGGTGTAGTAAGCCGTAGTAAAGTTTACGTTTTCCGCGCGTTCTGCAGTTATAGTCATTCCCGCGATACCGATGTCAACAGTTCCGGCCTGAACAGCCGGTATAATCGCGCCGAAATCCATGTCAGAAACTCTAAGCTCTAATCCTAACGCTTCAGCGATTAAACCCGCGATTCTTACGTCGATGCCGTCAACTCTGTCAACAGACCACGGAGAATTTGACGCAAACTCAAACGGAGCGAAGTCCGCGTTAGTTCCCATAGTCAAAAATCCGTCATTAGCCGTTTCGCCGTCAAAATCTACAGGAGTAATGTTGAAAACTAAGCCATAAAGCGGGTCGTTCGTATGCATTCCTGTAACCGTGCCGTTTTCTTCGCCATTTTCGTAACCGTTGTCATCTCCGTTGCGGAAAAATATTGCCCATACACCAACCGCAATAATTGCAATTACCAATATCCAAATAATAGCCTTTTTCATATGTTAACCATATCCTTTCAAATCAAAAATTAATCGTCGTCTCCGTTATCGTCGTCATCTTCGCCGTTGTCATCATCACCATTGTCGTCATCATCTTCGTCGTTAGTCTCGCCGTCGTCATCTCCGTTATCATCGTTATCGCCATTTTCACCCGGAGTAACTACCGTAGTTGTTTCACCGTTTTCGTCAGGATCATAAGGTTCTTCGCCGTTGCCGCCGAGCCAAGCCCATAATCCCCACACTACCAACGCAATTACTATTAACCAAATAATCCATTTTACCGCTTTGTTCATGCTACCATTTCCTTTCCTAAGAAAATATATTAATTTTAATTTTTTCAACTCATCGCATTATACATCGCATTACAGTATAGTCCAACTTTGTGCAGAATATGACATTTTAAATAGTGCACTTCGTTCGCTGTGATGTCCGTCATTAGAGTCCGCCGAGCCGGCGGTGCCCATTCGGGCGATTTGTCCGCTACAAAATTTTACTCAAAAATGCTTGCGTTCGCTCGTTCTGCGGATTAGAAAACAGCTCTTCCGGCGTGTTTTGCTCAACGATGATCCCTTGATCCATAAACAAAACCCGCGACCCGACTTCTTTCGCGAATCCCATCTCGTGCGTTACGACAACCATGGTCATTCCATCGTTCGCCAAACCTTTCATAACCTCCAAAACTTCCCCGACCATCTCCGGGTCAAGCGCCGACGTCGGCTCGTCAAACAACATTATCGACGGTTCCATGGCAAGCGCGCGAGCGATAGCGATTCTTTGCTTCTGTCCGCCCGAGAGTTGCGCGGGATAGGAGTTTTCCTTATCAAGCAGTCCAACCCGCTCAAGCAATGACAAACCAAGCTGATACGCTTCGCTTTTCGAGCGTTTTTTAAGCTTAATCGGCGCAAGCGTGATATTTTGCATTACCGTCAAGTGTGGAAACAGATTAAACTGCTGAAAAACCATTCCCATATTCTGACGAATCAAGTTTACGTTGGTCTTGTTATGCTTGATTTCATCCGAAAAAATGCAGTCGTCCTCAATCCATATTTCGCCGGCGGTGGGCGTTTCAAGCAGGTTCAAACATCGCAAAAATGTGCTCTTCCCCGAACCCGACGGCCCGACGACAACGACCTTTTCGCCTTGTTCGATATGCACATCGATACCGCAAAGCACCTCAAGTTTCCCAAACCGTTTATGTAAGTTTTTTACTTTAATCATGGGTGCCTCACCTCGCGTCCGATTGTCTGATTTTTTTCTCTAACCTTCTTAAAAATATTGTAAGTATTTTAATGATGATATAGTATATAACCGCCGCCGCTATTATCGGCATCCATGCGTGAAAAGTTCGCCCTCTTATAACAACAGCAGCTCTGTTTAAATCTTGAACGGCAATAAAACTGATAATCGCAGTTTCTTTTATAAGTACGATAAACTCGTTTACCAATGCGGGTAAAACATTTTTTACCGCTTGTGGCATTACGATAAACCCCATTGTGCTAAACGAAGTTAGTCCCAATGACCGCCCTGCCTCTGTTTGTCCCTTATCAATGGACAAAACGCCTGCCCGCATAATTTCGGCAACATACGCTCCGCTATTAAAACCGATGGCAATAATGGCAACGATGATTCGAGGAACATTGGTGGGCGCAAAAAACACAAAATACCAAATGAAAATCTGTGTTACCGACGGCGTTCCGCGGACAATATCAAGGTATAAATAAGAAATTATCCGTAAAATTTTATTAATAACTTTATCTATACCCCCGAGACCGAAATACTTGCCGAAAATATTTACTTTCGACAATCTCATCGCCGCGACAATGCAACCTAAAATAATTCCCAAAATGATACCGGCAATTGAAACCCGCACCGTAACCCATAAACCATCTAACAACCATTCCCAACGGTTGTCATATATAAAATTTCGATAAAAATGATGTGACAAATTTGCAAACCATTCAGTCATAATAAGATACAACTCCAATTGTAGTTTTATCCATTGTTTCGTATATTTCTTTGGATATTATACCTTTATTTCCCTAAAATGTCAAACTTTTTTTTGGTTTTGTAAAAAACGTGTAAAGAAATTCTGTAAAACGCGTTGTTTCAACGAAAAAATCGCGCCCTTATGGGCGCGATTTTGCTTTACTCTTCCCCGACTTTGCCTTACCTTGCAATTCGGCAACAGGGCAGACATCGTTCTTCGGAACGTTCATCTTTTTGTTACTTTCCGTGCCGTGCGGCTCTTTTGGATCAGGCCGCCTCATTCCCGCCTTAGCCATGATGTATCACCTCGCTACTCTCCATAGATTTCAAAATATCAAACACCAACGCAATATCCCCAATCTCCTTCTCCGGCGTCGAAACGATATTGCCATCGTAAAAGTTCAGCAATTCGTTATAATACCCTCGCTCCGGCGTGTAATTCAAGTCTTCGCTCCGTCCGTCTTTATAGCGCACGTTTACAACGCCGCACTCCTTGCTTTCCAAGTAAATTTCGCCAAGCGTTCCGAAAATCCGAAGTCCGATGGGCGGTTCAACCAACGCCTTTGCGGTTGAACGGAAGGTATAGCTTCCCGTAACGCTATTTTTGAAAGTCAGAAGTGTGCTTATTACGCTGTACGGGCAGAAATCCTCGTCTTGCGGGCGCCCGACGGCGTAAACGCACGCAACGTCGCCGAAGAGGAACCGCATAAGCGCGACGTCGTGAACGCCGCTATCCAAGAAGATTCCGCCATTGAAATTCGGATGCTGCCGCCATTCTTTTGCTGAAAATGTGTCGCCTAACATCTCGGTTGGGAAATCGGTGCTTTTATCAAGCGTAAAGTGAGTCACCTCGCCGATTTTGCCGCTTGAAATGATGTCCTTGATGATCCGGTTTCCATCGTCGTAACGATAGTTTTCGGCAACCATCACCTTTAGGTTGTTGCGATTCTTGATTTCGAGCAGTTCGTTCGCGCCATCAAGCGTTGCTGCGAACGGTTTTTCGGCGATTAGGTTCTTGCCGGCGAGCAGAACGTCCCGCGCGACCTCGAAATTTTCCGAAATGGGAACCAAAACATCCACCACGTCAATATCGTCTCGCCGCAACATCTCGCTGTAATTGCTGTAAACCCTGTCGGGCGGCAGGTTGATACCTTGCGCGAAGGATTGTGCCTTGTCGATGGTTTTATTGCACACCGCCGTGATTTCGTATTTGTCCGAAAGTTCACGAAGCGCGGGATAGTGAAGCCTGTCCCACGCAAACCCCGTTCCGATCACCGCCAATTTTAACTTTTCAGTTGACATAAAAACCTCCTTGAAATATTTCGAAAATTATGTTAACTTGCCGAATATATTATGTTAACAACAGGGGGTGTCTTTAAAATGGAAATCATCAGATTTTCGAGCGCATTTTTTGCTCAACAAGGCAAAAATTTGCAGTAATACTTTGTGTATTGCAAAAATTTTTAACGCAATTGGGCGGAAAATGAGCCGGAAAGATGATGGTTAACATTTTAAAGGCACTCCCTATGATAATTTATGTAAATATTATGCGCAAACGGAACAAATTTCATTCGTCGGAATATATTAGTTATACAAAGTATAAATAAAGGGTGGTAGATGTGTTTGGGAGAAGAAGAGGATGCAGGGAAAGACTTAACCCGGGATACGTGATTGCCGCGGTGGGGTTGGGTATGCTGCTTGCGTATATTATACCGATATTCGCGATGTTTGTAATGGTGGGGCTTTCATTGATCGTGGGCGGAATATTTTTGGTATGCAGATGCGGTAGACGGCGTTGAAAATTTAATAAGGAGGAAGGACTATGAAAGTTGTCGTTTTAAGGGTTCCGAAGTTTGTTGGCAACATTTTAAGAGCGGTTTTCAAAATAAAGAGTAGTGAAGCATGACGCGGATACATATAAAAATCCCGTAAAACGTAAGTTTTACGGGGTTTTTGTATTTTGATTCAGTATTACAAAACCATCGTTTTATGGTCTTTGTAGTGGCTCAGGTCCCATTATAAAATTTCCTTGCTGCCATGAAACGCCTACCGTATCATTGTTAAGATTTACCGTCAAAAAGACTTGACGCGGAAGATTTACGATACCGGTTCCAAATACCGCCCCCGGAACTATTATTGTTTGAGTTCGGTTGTCCTGATTCAAGCCGAAATTCTCGCCGCTGCTTCTAAACAACAAATCGCGGTGTACGTTGTTAAAATTAAAATGCCAATCGTGTCGGATAAATCCCGGATGAGTAGCAGGGACTGTATTGCTCCCCTCAATTGTTGATATTATTCCGCTAAAATGAATAATAGTACTTGTAATACTGTGAATTGTTACATCGATATCATAATAGCGTTGCCCCATACGTATATCAGTTCCAACCCAACGCCCTAAAACACTTCCTCCTACGGAGGTTTCATTTGTACTAACATTTTGAACGGTATCGGAAGACGAACTGATATAAACAGTTCTTGTGACTTCGCCCCATTCAACGTTTGCTCCTGTCGCTTCGGCGATAAACCTTACAGGAACCATTGTTCTGCCGTTATAAACAATCGCGGGAGCGTCAAGCATGACTACTCCGTGATTTACGAAAGCGTGGCCATAGCCAAGAGGAATATCTATCCTCAAAAGAGGTCCATCGTGAATGTTTGCGCCGGGGATTTCTCCGCTTGCAACTCTGTTTTCATCATCCCAATAAACTTCCATCCCCAACGCTTCGAATATCGCGCGAAATGGAACCATAGTTCGATCGTTTACAATCATCGGCGGAACATCAAATTCTAAATAGGCCAGATCAAGCATAACCCGAATTGGGCTCGTTGTTATTGCCGTACTTGGTAATAACGCAAACACCATCAACATTGCCAGTAGACTTGCCAGGATTCTCATTTTCATTTTAATAAACCACTCTCTCTCCTATTAATTTTGGTTAAAACCTGCTACAAAGCCCATTATACTATATATATATATATATATGTCAAGATTTATTTTTCGGCAAAATTTTTCAAAAAAAAAGAGCCAATTGGCTCTTTTTTGTTTTACACGCTTCTTTCGACCTTATTTGAACGCAAGCAACGAGTGCAAGCGTATACGCGCTTTGGTGTGCCTTTGACAACCGCGCGAACCCGTTTGATGTTAGGTTTAAAAGGTCTGTTACTCCTGCGGTGAGAGTGACTGACGTTATTTCCGAACATAACGCCTTTTCCGCAAATTTCACATTTTGCCATGTTAGTTCACCCTTTCGTATTAGTGGGCACTTATTACTTCAATTCAACAGTAGCGCCAACTTCTTCAAGTTTAGCTTTGTAGCCCTCAGCGTCTTCTTTACCGATTCCCTCTTTAAGCGGTTTCGGCGCGCCGTCAACCAACGCCTTAGCTTCAGCAAGTCCCAAACCTGTGATTTCTCTAACAACTTTGATAACTTTAATTTTTTCCGCGCCCGGAGATGCAAGAATTACGTCGAATTCGCTCTTTTCCTCAGCTGCGCCGCCTGCCGCAGGAGCACCTGCAACCGCAACCGCCATAGGTGCCGCGGATACGCCAAACTCTTCCTCTACTAACTTAACAAACTCAGCAAGTTCCATTATAGTCAACGCTTTAACGTCGTCTAACAATTTTTGAATATCAGCCATTGTTTTTAATCCTCCTAATTTTCATTAATTTTAAATTTTAATTATTCAGTTGCGTCTACATCTTCCGCAGGCGCGTCCGATTTTTCTTCGTTCACTTCGTCAACGTCAGCTTCAGCCGCAGGCTCTTCTGCTGCCGCTTCAGCGGGAGCTTCCTCAGCCGCCGGTTCAGCAGCAACCTCTTCAACAGGTGCCGCTTCTTCTGCTACTGCTTCCGCAGGAGCTTCTTCGGTTACAGCCTCAGGCGCTGCCGCTTCTTCTACAACTGCCTCAGCGGGAGCTTCTGCTGCAACTTCTGCCGCAGGGGGTTCCTCTGCGCTAGGTTTACCGTCTTTTTCAACAACGGCATTAAGCGCAACAGCAAGACCTGTAAGCGGTCCCATAAGACTTCCCAACATTTTCGCAAGCAACACTTCTTTGCCCGGGATTGCCGCAAGCGCCTTAACTTCGTCGATGCTTACGATTTTTCCTTCAACAAATCCGGCTTTGATTTCAACCACAGGGTGGTCTTTCGCGAATTCAGCGATAATTTTCGCCGGCGCGATTACGTCAGATTCGCTTGTCGCAAGCGATGTCGGACCGTGCAGGATCCCGTCAAGTTCGTCGAAACCGACTTCTTTCGCCGCGAAACGAGTTAGGGTATTTTTGATAACGGTGTAAGTAACGCCCGCTTCACGGAATTTGTTACGAAGCTCGGTATCTTCGGCAACGTTAAGCCCGCGATAGTCAATCAATACGCCCGCCGCAGATGATTTGAAAGTTTCAACTATGGAAGATACAACTTCCTTTTTTTGATCCAAAACCTTATTACTTGGCATATCTAATTTCCTCCTTTCATTACAGGGTTATTGGCACTAAACGAAATATCATTTTTTTGGCGAATTTTCCGCCAGGTTTCGTTAAAAATTCTTGCGGTAAACAAATTACAGTCTGCGAATTTTTGCCTTACCTAACGAAAAATTCACTCAAAAATCTAATGCTTCTTATTAGTGCCAATAACCCTACAAAAATGTCCTCCATAGACAGGAGGACATTCGTATATAAACGCAAAAAAGAGCGTAATATTCGATATTGTTTCTCCTCGGCGGGGATTACTTGAGGATATTTCCTCAAAACCTGCTGTCTATGGAATATTTAAATTAATTTCTATCAAATTTGAGGTCCGTCATTAGGGTCCGCCGTGCCGGCGACCGGGACGTTTCCCGGACCCTCATGCCCATTCGGGCACTTTATACAAGCTTGGACGAGTTCACCTTAACGCCGGGGCCCATGGTGCTTGCAACCGAAACGCTTTTAAGGTAAGTTCCTTTCGCCGCCGACGGTTTCGCTTTAATGATCGCGCCCATAAGCGCGTTAAAGTTTTCCGCAAGCTTGTCAGCGCCGAACGACGCTTTGCCGATTGGACAGTGGATGATGTTGCTTTTATCCAAACGGTATTCGATTTTACCTGATTTGATTTCAGAAATCGCTTTGGTAACGTCAGGTGTAACCGTTCCCGCTTTCGGGTTAGGCATTAAGCCTTTCGGACCAAGCGTTTTACCGATTCGTCCGACAAGTCCCATCATGTCGGGAGTTGCGACAACCACGTCAAAGTCGAACCAATTCTCGGTTTGAATTTTTTGAACCAAGTCTTCCGCGCCAACAAAATCAGCGCCCGCCGCAGTTGCTTCGTCAGCTTTCGCGTCTTTCGCGAACACTAACACACGCGCAACTTTACCGGTTCCGTTGGGAAGAACAACCGCGCCGCGGACCTGCTGGTCAGCGTGACGAGAGTCAACTCCCAATTTAACGTGAAGTTCGATTGTTTCGTCAAACTTCGCTTTGGCGGTTTTGCAAGCTAAGTTAAGCGCTTCCGCCGGATCGTATTGCTTATCTCTGTCGATAAGTTTTAAACTGTCTACATATTTTTTACCCATTTTTAAATACCTCCGATTGGTGCAAGCGGGGATTTTGTGCGCGATAAAAGACGCGTGCGTCCCCTCCCAAGTAATTATTCAGCCACAGTAATTCCCATACTTCTGGCAGTTCCGGCAACCATTCTCATTGCCGCTTCAACGCTTGCCGCGTTCAAATCAACCATTTTTTGCTCTGCGATTGCTCGTAGATCATCTTGCGTTACTTGTGCCACTTTGTCTTTTTGCGGAACTCCGCTTCCTTTGTCAATTTTGCATGCTTTCTTCAAAAGAACAGCGGCGGGTGGAGTTTTTGTTATAAATGAGAACGATCTGTCTTGATAAACAGTGATAACAACAGGAATTACAAGCCCGCTGTCTTTTTGCGTTTTCTCGTTAAATTGCTTACAAAAATCCATGATATTAACACCATGCTGACCCAATGCAGGACCAACCGGCGGTGCCGGCGATGCTTTGCCCGCGTCAATTTGTAGCTTTATATAACCCATAACTTTTTGCGCCATTAGTTTCACCTCCCAGTTTAGGATTTGCGTGAAATCACGCGACATTTCACCTAAAACGCCCAGTCGGATATCTTTATATACACTTCTGAGCGTTTTAGGCGAAATCTCACGCAATTTGACGCAAATATAAAAATTTGCAGTCATAAATTGCTTAATAATTATTGAAATTTGTGTCAAATTGCGTGCATAGTGTTCGAGCGGACGCCGACGTGTATCAATATACTCTAGAAGTTCGTTCGGACGCTAGGCGCGTAATTTCACACAAATTTATTTCACTACTTCGACTTGGTCACACTCTAGGTCGATAGTTGTATCTCGACCAAACATTGAAATTTTGGTTGAAACCTTGTTCTTTTCAGTGTTGATTTCTTCGATTACTCCGAAGAAACCTTCAAACGCGCCATATCTGACCCGAATGTTATCGCCGACTTCGTAATCGAGAACGACAACTTTCCTCTCGATTCCCATATTATCAATTTCGGCGGAGGTAAGAGGGACCGGTTTCGCGCCGGGACCGACAAATCCGGTAACGCCGCGGCAATTTCGAACGACAAACCAACTTACGTCGGTCATTTCCATCTTAATAACTACATAACCCGGAAAAGTTTTACGCATAACCGTGCGCACTTTGTCGTCTTTTTTCTCGGTGACCTCTTCTTTAGGTACGCGAATATCCACAATAACATCTTGCATATTGCGGTTTTCTATAATTTTCTCAAGATTAGCTTTAACCTTGTCTTCGTATCCCGAATAGGTATGCACAACATACCATTTTGCCTTATCAGCCATATATGTCTCCTTAAAACTACTTCATTCCGTACTAAACGAGAGCTAATTACCGAGCACAAGTCTCATTATCCAGCCGAACGCATAATCAAGCGCCCAAATAATAGCGCCTACGATAAGGATGTAGACTAAAACTATAAGCGTGTTTTGCCGCACTTTAGAAAAACTTGGCCAAACAACCTTTTTAAGCTCGCTCATAGTTGAGCGAAACCATCGCCCGATTCCTGTTATCGGATTACGTTTTACCTTTTCCATATTAATGAATCTCCTTTACATTAATGCGCAAATGTATACAGATATACCGCTTACTTCGTTTCTTTGTGAGCGGTGTGCTTTTGACAGAACCACTATAAAAACATGAAGTCCGTCATTAGAGTCCGCCGAGCCGGCGGCCGGGATGTTTCCCGGACCCTCATGTCCATTCGGACACTTTTGACCTACTTCGTTTCTTTGTGAGCGGTGTGCTTTTGACAGAACCTGCAATACTTGTTCATTTCAAGCCTGTCCGGTGAATTTTTCTTGTTTTTCATTGTGTCATAGTTGCGTTGCTTGCACTCGCCGCACGCTAAAGTAATTTTTGTTCTCATATTTTCAACTCCTATCCAATTTACAAATGACGAGTGCCATACCGCAGAACAAATTCTGCGCTTGTGCCTTTTAGGCACATTCCGCGACAAATCGCGGAGTATACACTCGGCTGTCGTTGCAAAAATTACCTTGCAAGCAAGTATTTTTGCGCCGCGAATAAATCCCTCAAAACGAGGGTACACATTAATATAGCATAATGTGAAAAATTTGTCAAGAACTTTTTTCGAGAGTTGTCAAAATTTTAATTTTGTTAACAACTCTCATGAAGATTTTGTGTTTCTCAAAATCTTTATTCCTTGATTTTTGTAAAAATTTTTAATTTAAATTTCAGTAAGCCGTAAGCCGAGTTCTGTATCATTGTCCCGAAGAGCAATTAACGGTCATCTATCTAAGGGCGTATATTACTACACGCCTCATGCCATCGACTTTGTGGAACGCCGGGCAGGCGTATTTCCACGTTCGGATGTTGCTCCGAGTGAGGTTTACATGTCACCCTTCGTCGCCGAAGGGTAGGTGAGCTCTTACCTCGCCTTTCCATCCTTACCCTAGGAGTGTTCAGTTATTAGTATTCAGGGACCAGTTTGCTCGCCTGGCGGCTCGATTGTTGGTTTTCGCATGGTTTTTGTGCGCCGACCGGTCTCCGGTTACTCATAACTGAACACTCCTAGGGCGGTTTATTTCTGTTGCACTGTCTCTGGAGTCGCCTCCGCCGGGTGTTATCCGGCACCCTGCCCTATGGAGCTCGGACTTTCCTCATGCAAAGCGTTGCCGCATATGCACGCGACCGTCCGGCTTACTGAATGTTATGACATCATACCATGTGACTTGGAAAAAGTCAATATTTTTGCGATATGTTTTACTTGACATCCGGATGGGAAATTTGGTAATATACTAAAGTGTAGTAAAGAGAAAAGAGAGGGGATATTTTGCTATGTCTTACATAAAAGATGCGGTTAATGAATTTTTGACACGCAGCGAGGGCTGTTCGCCTAAAGTTGTTGCGGGGTTTGACGGATTTGTTGACACACTTGTGCGTCCTATTCAAAAGAAATTAGATGACGGGGCTGAATATTTTAATGATATGGAAGTGTTTTCCGAGCATATAAAAGCGCGGGCGGGAAAAAGCTGCTCTGTCGGAATTGATACGACAGTTCGAAAGTTGGGCGGCAACGCGCCGATATTTTCATCGACCTTAGCGAAACTGGGCGCGAATGTTGATTTAATCGGCGCGGTTGGGTATCCGGTTCCTGATAAATTGTTTGCGGATATGGAGAATGTTACGCTTCACAGTATAGCGAATCCGGGTGAGACGACGGCGTTGGAGTTTAATGACGGCAAGATTATGCTTGTTAACGCGAATTCGCTCAATGAGATCACGTGGGAGCGGGTTAAGGAGCTAATTGGCGTTGATAAACTTATGGAAATGTATTCGGACGCGGGGATTATCGGCATGTTTAATTGGAGTGATATGATAAATTCGACCGATATTTGGCGCGGGCTTGCGAATGAGGTTTTGCCGAATGTTCGTGGGATTTCGGATGCGGTTGTGTCGGTTGATTTGTGCGATACCGCGCGTCGAAAGAGCGAAGATATTTGTGAGGTTATAGACGTTTTGCGTGATGTTTCGAAACATTGTAAAGTTATTCTTAATTTGAATTATAACGAGTATCGGCAGGTTTTTAACGCGCTTACAGACTCGGACGCGCCGGAGAAAATTGAGGAAAGCGATATGCTTAGCGTAACGGGGTTGGATGTCGTATGCGTGCATTTTCATAATGGAAGCACGGCGTTTGACAAGTCCGGCGCGGCGACGGTGGAGACGTATTTTATTAAAAATCCGAAGATTTCGACCGGTGGCGGAGATAATTTTAACGCCGGATTTACTTTGGCGGTGTATTATGGTTTGAGTTTGCGGGATTCGCTTGTTATTGCGAACGCGGTTTCGGGATTTTATATTAAGAACGGGCATAGCGCGGCGAGGAATGATTTGATTTCTCACGCGGAGGAGTGGGAGCGGGCTGTCTTGCGCTGACAAGCGCATATGTGCGGCTGTGGCCGCATGGTTTTTAGGGCTTTGCCCTAAAAACCTATTTTTGCGCCTGCGGGCGCGGGCGGTGCGGCAGCTGCCGCAGAGCGATAAGGGTGTTGTCGAACACCCTTATCAATCCCCGAAAAACTTTAAAAAGTTTTATCAAACTTGCGGCGCAAACGCGCTATGGCGCTATTAAAAGCGCGCCGCTATATGAGATGTGCGAACATCTACGTGTCAGCCAAGTGCCTACGGCGGCAAAAGCCGCAGTCTTGAATGAAAATTCGTGCCGCGCCTAAAAGCGCGAGATGTTTTTTGATTAGGGTGCGTTGATTGCACTAATTTTCGCCCGCGGTTCCGTCAGCGGGGCACCCGCCCGACGCTTTTTGTCGGGGAGGGTCGCGACGGGGAGGGCGGCGCTTTTGTTCAAACTTTTGGCGCGCAAAAGTTTGCTGGATTGGCAAGGACTGGTCCTTGCCGCGCCGCGCGCGCCCGCGCAACGCCTGCCGCTACAACGGCGAAGAGGGTTTTTAGGGCAACGCCCTAAAACCATGCGCCGCAGGCGCAAAAAAAAGGAGGAATCGCAATGCAGGAAGCCATCAAAAACCGCCGAAGTATTCGGAAATTCAAAGTTGATAAGCTTGTGACGAAAGAACAGCTTAATCAGATGCTGGAAGCGGCGATGCTTGCGCCGTCGGCGTGCAACGCGCGTCCGTGGGAGTTTGTCGCCGTCACTAAGCGTTCCGTTCTTGACGAAATCGCGCGAATTCATCCGTATGCGAAGATGTGCGAGACCGCGACGGCGGCAATCGTTGTGGTTGCGACGCCGAAGGATGAGTTTTCGGCGGAATTTTTTCCGCAGGATTGCGGCGCGGCGACGCAGAATATTTTGTTGGAAGCCGCCGCGATGGGGCTTGGAACGTGCTGGTGCGGAATTTATCCGATTGAGGATAGAAAGGCGCATTTTTGCGAGTTGCTCAGTATCGCGGAGGAGAAAATTCCGTTTTGCATTATCGCGATTGGCTATCCCGACGAGGAGCCGGAGGCGAGGGGATTTTTCGAGGAAGCGAAAGTTACATATATAATGTAGAATTATATTTGACAACGGCGAAATATTTATGATACAATGCTTGTAAAATAATACGTAAGGTGGATGAGTATGCAAAATTATACAGAATGGGCGAATTCGATATGGCAAAAGATTGAGAAAAAGATGGCGGCGGTTGCGCCGCGGTCGAAAAATAAGATTCCAAACAGCACATTTGACGGCGTTCATGACGATTGGAGCAGCGAGGAAAAAATCACAATGTGGACAAACGGGTTTTGGCCCGGTTTGATGTGGTTGATGTATGAGGGGACGAAGAATCCTATATATAAGGAAGTTGCCGAAATCGCCGAGGCGTCTTTGGACGAGGCGTTTGCGCAATATGAGAATCTAATCCATGACGTTGGGTTTATGTGGCATATCGCGAGCGGCGCGAACTATCGGTTGACCGGCGATGAGATGTCGAAAGTTAGAAATCTTACGGCGGCGAGCATATTGTTTTCGCGGTTTAACTTGCGCGGGAATTATATACGGGCATGGAACGGCGGAGGCGGCGTTCACGGCGAAGGGAAATATGACAGCAATATCGGTTGGTCGATTATCGACTGTATGATGAACCTTCCTTTATTATATTGGGCGTCGAAAGAGATTGGTGACCCGCGGTTTACCTACATCGCCGAGGCGCACGCGGATACGACAATGGATACGCATATCAGACCGGATGGCTCGGTTCGGCATATCGTGGTGCATGACGAAGTAAACGGCGGTATGATTGACGAGTTGTACGGTCAGGGTTACGCGACCGGCTCGTCGTGGAGCCGCGGGCAATCGTGGGCTTTGTATGGATTTGTGTTGAGCTACATTCATACCGGGAAAGAGGCGTATTTGAATGCGGCGAAGCGAGTGGCGCACTATTTTATAAGCTGCGTTTGCGACGATTATTTGCCGAAATGCGATTTTCGTTCGCCGAAAGAGCCGATTATATACGATTCTACCGCCGGCGCGATTGCCGCTTGCGGATTGATTGAAATTGCGAAAGCGGTTCCTGAATTTGAGCGAAGTATTTACATGGACGCGGCGGTTAATATACTGAAAGCGTTGGAGGAGAAATTCTGCAACTGGGACGAGGATTATGATAGTATTCTTCAAATGGGAACGAGCGCGTATAGCGGGCAAAATCACCACCTTAATTTGATTTACGGCGATTTTTACTTTGTTGAGGCGATTCTGAAGTTGAAAGGCTCGGATTTCTTGATTTGGTAGGCAGGCGGAGCGGTATTATACGGTATTTAAACCGACAAAATGGAGGAGCTTGACTTTATGGCGAATGAATTTAGAAAGTTAACGACGAAAAATAATTTTTTTGATGTAAGACGCAATTTCCTTGACGAGCGAGTGGGGAAAATTATTACCGTGTTAAAGGAAAATATAGTGACCGACTCGCTTGAGGTTGCGTTTAAATTCCAAGAGTGCGGATACAAAACCGATAACAAGGTTCCGACTGTTGATAAAACTTGGCGGGCGTTTATTTCGGAGACAGATAGGTGGGGCGGAACGCCGGACACGCACGCGTGGTTTTACGGCGAAGTTAGCGTGCCGAAAAGCTGGAAGGGCGGCAGGGTTGAGTTGTCTATCATTACAGGGAAAGAGGGGGAGTGGGACGGAACAAACCCTCAATTTATCGCGTATATTGACGGCAAAATTACGCAGGGGTTAGATACGAACCATACAACTTTGGTGGTGGACGGAGATTGCAAAGTTCATCTGTACGCGTATGTTGGTATGCACTCGGATAAGCTGGATTTTAAGGCGAAACTTATACATGTTGATACTGAGACCGAGAAACTGTATTATCACTTGAAGGTGCCGTCTGAGGCGATGAAATTTATGGATCCGCATGAGAAGCAGCATATGCGAATGGTTGCGTGTCTTAATGATGCGATTAATTTTCTTGATTTTAGGAATCCGGGGTCGGAGGAGTATAAAAAATCGGTTCGCGACACCATAAAATATCTCGAAAAAGAGTTTTATCCGAAGCATTGCGGTGGTTCGGACGTTGCGACGATATGTATCGGACATACTCATATAGATATTGCGTGGCAGTGGACGGTGCGTCAGACAAGAGAGAAAGTTTTGCGTTCGTTTTCGACGATAATCAGCTTGATGAAGCGGTTTCCCGAATTTAAGTTTATGTCGTCGCAGGCGCTTTTGTATAAAATGGTCAAGGAGGATGCGCCCGAGCTTTACGAGCAGATAAAAGAGATGATTCGCGCGGGGCGTTGGGAAGTTGAGGGCGCGATGTGGGTTGAGGCGGACTGCAACCTGTCGAGCGGCGAAAGTTTGGTGCGTCAGATTTTATTCGGCAAGCGATTTTTTCAACAAGAGTTCGGCGTGGATTGCAAAGTTCTGTGGCTGCCTGACGTTTTTGGATATGCCGCGGCTTTGCCGCAGATATTGCAGAAATCCGGCGTTGACAAGTTCGTGACGTCTAAGATATCGTGGAACGAGATGAATCAAATGCCGAATGACGTGTTTATGTGGCGCGGGATTGACGGAACCGAGATTTTCACATACTTTATAACGGGGCAGGATAAATTTTTGGACGAAAAACCTTTCACTTTTTCAACGTATGTTGGCGATTCGACGCCGGGTTATACGGCGGGAACGTGGGATAGATTTCAAAATAAGGATTTGACGAATGAGGTAATTAATACCTACGGTTACGGCGACGGCGGCGGCGGGCCGACAGTTGAAATGGTTGAATCTATACGCCGACAGGAGAATGGCATTGCCGGCTATCCCGCGGCGAAGATTGACAGCGCGACGAACTTTTTGAACCGATTGTATAAGAAACTTAAAAACAATCCGCGGCTTCCGAAGTGGGTTGGCGAGCTTTATCTTGAGTTACACCGGGGAACGTATACGACCCTTGCGAAAAACAAGCGAAACAACCGTAAGTGTGAGTTTTTGTATCAGGGAATCGAGTGGTTATGTGCGATGGATATGGTTTTGAATAATACAAAATATCCACAGGAGCAAATCAACGATGGTTGGGAGATAATTTTGCTTAACCAGTTTCATGATATAATTCCCGGCTCGTCGATTAAGGAAGTTTACGACGTTAGTGATGTCGAATACGCCGCGATTCAACAAACGGCGGATAAGATTTGCGGCGAAAAGTATAAAAATATTGCGAAGAATATCAAAACAGACGAAGGCGTTGCGGTGTTTAATCCGCACTCGTTTGTGAACAGCAGTGTTGTGGACGTTAACGGCAAGAAAGTTTACGTTGAAAACGTGCCGGCGAAGGGATATAAGGTTGTTTCCGGCGATGTTTTGGAATCAAGCGTGAAAATCGGCGATCATACGTTGGAGAACAAATTTTTCAAGGTGAAGTTTGACAAAAACTTCAATATTGCAAGCATTTACGACAAGAAGAATAAGCGCGAGGTTGTGGCGAGCGGTCAGAGGGCGAATGTGTTGCAATGCTTCGAGGATTATCCGCGGAACCAGTGGGACGCGTGGGATATCAGCGATTATTTCCCCGAAAAAATGTGGGAAGCGAACGATGTGGTTGATGTTTCACCTATCGACGAGGGCGCGCGCGCGGGATTCGCGATTAAACGCAAGTTTAATAAATCAATTATCGAGCAGAAGATATATCTGTATAACGATATTCCGAAAATCGACTTCGACACGGATGTTGACTGGCGGGAGCGGCATATGTTGTTGAAAGCGGCGTTTCCGGTTGATATTAACTCGGACAAGGCGACGTATGATATCCAGTTTGGGACTGTCGAGCGTACGACGCACAACAATACAAGCTGGGATGTTGCGCAGTTTGAAGTGTGCGCGCACAAGTTCGCCGATCTCTCGGACGGCGGGTATGGCGTGAGTTTGATGAACGATTGCAAATACGGATATGATATCAAGGGGAATGTTATGCGCCTATCATTGCTCCGTGCGCCGACATGGCCCGATCCGGAAGCGGATCAAGGGTCGCATAGCTTTACATACTCGCTTTATCCGCACGACGGCGATTTTGCGCAAGCGGACACGATCAAACTTTCGTATGATTTGAATCAAGCGATGACGGCGATTCCGGTTAATAAGCAGAACGGAACACTGCCGAGCGAGTATTCGTTTTTGTCGGTGGATTGCGATAATATTATCGCCGAAACGGTGAAAAAAGCGGAGGATAGTGATGATGTTGTTATTCGCCTATACGAAACAAGAAATAGGAAGACGAAAGCGACGATAAAATTTGGTTTTGACGTGAAGGAAGCGGCTTTGTGCGATATGATGGAGAATGAAGTGAAGCAGTTGAAAGTTAAGGATAACAGCGTAACCATTGATACGCACGGATTTGAAATTGTGACGTTGAAGGTCAAAAATATTTAGTGAAAATGCTTGTGGTTATAACCACAAGCATTTTTTTATAAATTTTTTCAATAAAATACTTGACAAGTTCACTTGGCGTGTGTTATAATTTGTTTGACAATAAAACTTGTCAAATAAACAACAATACTTGGAGGTATTTATTATGAAAAAAAATGAAATTTTGGAAAAAAGCAGGAAAGCAAAGAAAGACGAAGGCGCAGAGCACGCGCAAACCAAAGGTACGAAGCTTGGGTACATACTGTTCCTTATAATGACCAACCTAATCGCAACTTACGCGGTCTATATCGGCGATATGGCTTTGATGTTTAGTCAAGGCGCGGTAATGATGATGTTTGGGGTAGGCGTGTCTATCGAACAATATCGTTTCACAAAAAGCAAATGGTTTATATTGTTGGCGGTTGGCATGGCAGCGTTTGCTGTATACGCGGTATATGAAGTTGTTTCTCTTACGTGGGGAGGGAGGACATAAATGAATAATTCAATCGAAAATGGCAACCGCAAAGAGGAAATCTTGGAAAAAAGCAGGCAGGCGCGGCAGGACGAGGGCGTTGAATACGCAATAACCCAAGGGACAAAGAAAGGTAACTATTTCGGTGTCGAAGTAGTGGGCTTCGCTTTACTTCTCCTGTCTTTAATTTCCGGGCAAATGCTTGCTGTATACGCTTTGTCGGCGGTAATTCTCGCTTCTTGGTTTGGGGAATTTCTTGCTAAATATCGCGTTTTGAATCAGAAGAGGTACTTGATTGCCGCTATATTTTTCGGCGTTTCGGGAGCTGTCTTCGTCGTTCTATTTGTGAGAGATATAGGAACTATTCAAGGGTGGTGGAGCTGATATGAAAGACGAAATCGTATTAAAAAACAAGCTGAAAGTTGCGAGGGCGGAAAAAGACCTCTCGCAAGCGGCTTTGGCGGACATGGTCGGCGTGTCGCGAAACACGATCAGTTCTATCGAAACGGGGCAATTTTGCCCGACGGCGAAGTTGGCGCTTATCCTATGTATCGCTTTGGATAAAAGGTTTGAGGATTTATTTTTCTTTGATTAGGCAAAAAAATGGTTGATTGCGTCGCAATCAACCATTTTTTGTGGTTTTCGTTACTAAATCCAAACCTCTGTCGAAATCGTTGGATTTTAGGAATATATAGTCGGTGTTGTAAGTCGAAACGACAAACACGCTGATTTCGGCGTCTGCCAACACTTTGGTTATGTTAGCGATTACTCCGACTAAGGTGAAATCTAAACTTCCGTCTATGCGAAACCCTTTCCAGTTAGGCTCAATCGCGATTGCGTTTGTGGGAACGTGCGCCGATTCGCATACTAACGAAATTTCATCGTCCGTTTTGGATAGGAAAACGAAAGGTAGAGAAAAGTCGACGTCGGAAGTGTCTTTAATTTTGCATATAGAAAAATCTAAATCTAGACTTGTAAATTTCATTATTTCACCGCCGTTAAAAAAACTTAAAATATTTTCATGAAATTGATTGACAAGTTGCGAAAACTATGGTAAAATTGCATTTGTTCTTTTGTAAGGCGGCGTAGCTCAGTTGGCTAGAGCACTCGGTTCATACCCGAGTTGTCACTGGTTCGATCCCGGTCGCCGCTACCACCTATAAAAAGCCCGAACTTATGTTCGGGCTTTTTTGTAAGCCTTTTTTGCCCGTTACCTTCTTCGTCGGGAAATCAATATCAGCCGCAAAAGCTGCAACGCCGACACGGCAACCGCCGCGACATACGTCATTGCCGCCGTGCGAAGAACTTTTTTCGCGCCCGCCGATTCTTCGGGCGTTAGATATACGTTATGATCAAGCGCGGCGATTGCGCGGCGGGAAGCATTGAATTCCACCGGCAATGTGATAAGCTGAAACGCCAAAACACCGATGAAAAGGGCGATTCCCAAATCAATCAGCCACGTAACATTGCCATAATCGCCGCCGAGAAATAATCCGAGGAAAACAAGCGGAATCGCCGCCATTGAGCCGATTTGCGCGATTGGCAGTATTCCGTTGCGAAGCTTTATCGGCGCATAGCCTTGGTCGTATTGCAGCGCGTGCCCCGCTTCGTGCGCGGCGATTCCGATCGCGGCAACGTTTGTTCCGTTATAAACGTCGGGTGAAAGTCTGATCGTTTTCTTGCGCGGGTCGAAATGGTCGGAAAGTTCGCCGCCGTTGTTCATAACCACTTCGACGCCGAGACCTTGCACCATTTTGCGCGCAACTTCGGCGCCGGTTAAACCACGGGACGACGAAACTTGTTTATATTTCTTATATGCGCCGGAAACTCCGGCTTGTGCGGCAAGTGCGATTACAAGAGCGACAACCCAAATCATAATTTCAACAGGTCCGTAAAAAAAGAATGGCAGCATAGTTTAAAACCTCCCTTAACTTGCAAACGAGCATATAATAATATTATACTAAATTAGTGAGATAATTACAAGTATAAAATGTTTAACAAAGTGTAAATTATTAAAACGGTAAATTTTTGGTAAACATTTTTGATAAAATTGTTTGCAAAAAATCGAAAAAAGTGGTAAAATGTAACCAATATGATTAAATGCGCTAAATTTGCGATAGATTTAGGAGGAATGTATGAAGAAGACAGTTAAAAAAGTTGAAAATGTGAAGCAATTGCTTGCGAAGATGGAGGAAATCCGTTCGGCGCAAGAGGTGTTTTCGAAATTTTCACAAGAAAAAGTTGACGAAATCTTTAAATCCGCTGCGTTGGCGGCGAACCACAATCGAATTCCGCTTGCCAAAATGGCGCGAGAGGAAACGGGAATGGGCGTTACCGAAGATAAGGTTATCAAAAATCATTATGCGTCCGAGTATATTTATAACAAGTATAAAGACGCTAAAACTTGCGGAGTTATCGAGGAAGATTCGGCTTTCGGTGTTCGCAGATATGCTGAGCCTGTTGGAGTTATCGCGGCGGTTATTCCGACCACGAATCCGACTTCAACCGCGATTTTCAAAACTTTGATGGCTCTAAAAACGCGAAACGGTATCATTCTCGCGCCGCATCCGCGGGCGAAGAAATGTACCGCCGAGGCGGCGAGGGTTGTGCTTGAAGCGGCGGTTGCCGCAGGCGCGCCGGAGGGGATTATCGGTTGGATTGATATTCCGTCATTGGAACTTACAAACGAAGTTATGAAGCAAGCTGATTTGATTCTTGCAACCGGCGGGCACGCGATGGTTCGCGCCGCTTATTCGTCAGGGAAGCCGGCAATCGGCGTTAGCGCGGGGAATGTTCCGGCGTTGATTCACAAATCTGCGGATATTCAAACCGCGGTTAACTCGGTGATTGTTTCGAAAACTTTTGACAATGGTATGATTTGCGCGTCTGAGCAGTCGGTGATTGTTGACGCGAAAATATATGACGCGGTGAAGGCGGAATTCGCTTTACGCGGATGTCATATTTTAACTGCGGCTGAAACTGACAAAGTTCGCAAAACTATGATGATTGATGGTAAGTTGAACGCGAACATAGTTGGGCAAACCGCGGCGCAAATCGCGGAAATGGCGAAGATAAAAGTTGACAAGGATACAAAAATCTTGATCGGCGAGGTTGAAAGCGTTGATGTGAAAGAAGAATTCGCGCATGAGAAATTGTCTCCGATTTTGGCGATGTATAAGTACGAAACTTACGACGACGCGCTTGCGAAAGCTGACAAGCTTATAAAAGACGGCGGTTACGGACATACGGCGGCAATTCATATCAACATGAACGAGAAAGAGGACTTGACAAGATTCGAAGAGATGATGAAAGCTTGCCGAATCGTTATCAACACTCCGTCGTCGCACGGCGGAATCGGCGATTTGTATAACTTTAAACTTGCGCCGTCGTTGACGCTTGGCTGCGGAACGTGGGGCGGAAACTCGGTTTCGGAAAACGTTGGAATTTGCCACTTGTTGAATATAAAAACTGTTGCTGAGAGGAGAGAGAATATGTTGTGGTTCAGAACGCCGGAGAAAGTTTACTTCAAAAAAGGCTCTCTTCCTATTGCGATTGCTGAGTTGAAAGATGTTTACAAGACGAAAAAAGTATTTGTCGTTACCGACGAATTTTTGTATAAGAACAATTACGTTAAACCGCTGACCGATAAGCTTGACGAGATGGGGATTCAGCATACGACGTTCTTTAACGTGCTTCCCGACCCGACTTTGGCAACGGCGAAAGAGGGCGCGAAAGCTATGCGCGACTTTGAGCCGGATTGCGTAATCGCGTTTGGCGGCGGAAGCCCGATGGACGCGGCGAAAATTATGTGGACGCTTTACGAGCATCCGGAGGCTGATTTCTTCGATTTGGCGATGCGGTTTATGGATATTCGCAAGCGGATTTCGCCGTTCCCGAAAATGGGAACGAAAGCGAAGTTTGTCGCGATTCCGACGACTGCCGGAACGGGCTCGGAGGTTACGCCGTTTGCGGTTATCACCGACGAGAAAACCGGTATAAAATATCCGCTTGCGGATTATGAATTGTTGCCGACGATTGCGATTGTGGATACTGATTTTATGATGGATATGCCGCAAGGGTTGACTGCCGCGTCGGGTGTTGACGCGCTTACGCACGCGTTGGAGGCTTACGCGTCAATGCTTGCGACTGATTACACTGACGGACTTGCGTTAACGGCGATTAAGAGTGTTTTCAAATATCTGCCGGTTGCCTACAAGGATGGCAAAAATGAGGAAGCGCGCGAGAAAATGGCGAATGCGTCAACGATTGCCGGAATGGCGTTCGCGAACGCGTTTTTGGGAATTTGTCACTCTATGGCGCACAAACTTGGCGCTGCGTTCGAGTTGCCGCACGGTGTTGCGAATGCTTTGCTGATTAATGAAGTTATCAAATTTAACGCGACCGAGAATCCGAAGAAAATGGGAACATTTTCGCAGTATAAATATCCGAAAGCGATTGAGAGATATGCTGAAGTTGCGTCGTTTATCGGAATCGGCGGACGAACGGACGAAGATAAGGTTGCGAAACTTATCGCGAAGATTGACGACTTGAAAGCGAAAGTTGGAATCAAGAAATCGATTAAGGATTACGGAATTTCGGAAAAAGATTTTATGAAGCAGCTTGATTCTATGGTTGAGCAGGCGTTTGACGATCAATGTACGGGCGCGAATCCGAGGTATCCGTTGATGGAAGAGATGCGTGAGATGTATTTGAAAGCGTATCACGGGAAATAAGTAGGAAAATAAGAAAAAGCCGCTCGAGAGAGCGGCTTTTTTTGCGCCCTGTGGGCGCGGCGCTTAAGGTGCGTTGCGCATTAGACCATTTTGCGCATGGGCGCGCAGGCGCGGCAAGGACCAGGTCCTTGTCGTCCTGCGCTGACAAGCGCAAACGCCCTTAGAGACGGTCTCTGAAGAAAAAAGCCCTCCGTCGCAGACGACATATTGGTCTAAGGCGAGTGGCGCCTTAACCCCCGCGCCCGTAGGGCGCAAACCTATGCGGAAACAGCCGCGCATATGCGCTTGTCAGCGCAAAAACTAAAAAACCGCCTTTCGGCGGTTTTTTCTAACTTAACAACATTCTATCGTTTGCGATTGCCTCGCCGCTTGCTTGTTCAAACATTTTCAGCAAGTCGGGAACCGTTAATCCTGCTTTTTCGTCGCCTTGCACGTCTAAAATAATATTTCCTTCGTGCATCATCATCAAACGGTTGCCGCACTTTAGTGCGTCGCGCATATTGTGGGTTACCATCATTGTAGTCAGTTTGTTTTCGCTTACAATCCGGTCGGTAAGCTCTAGCACGGATTTTGCGGTTTTCGGGTCAAGCGCGGCGGTGTGCTCGTCCAGTAGTAGGATAAGCGGCTTCTGAATTGTTGCCATCAAAAGTGTGAGAGCCTGCCTTTGCCCGCCGGAGAGGGTGCTGACTTTCGCTTTTAGTCGATTTTCAAGCCCGAGTCCGAGAGTCTGCAAATACTCGCAGAATACTTCGCGCTCGTTTTTGGTAATTCCCCAACGCAGAGTTCGCCTTTTCCCGCGGCGAACCGCGATTGCGAGGTTTTCTTCAATCGTCATGTTCGGAACGGTACCCATTCGAGGGTCTTGAAATACGCGTCCGATATATTTCGCGCGGCTAAATTCCGGCATTCGGGTTACGTCGTTATCGTCTATTAGGATATTTCCGGATTCCACCGGAAATACGCCGGCGATGGCGTTTAGAATGGTCGATTTTCCTGCGCCGTTTCCGCCGATTATGGTTACGAAATCGTTCTCTTTCATCTCGAAACTAACGCCTTGTAACGCTTTCTTCTCGGTTGCCGAACCGGCGTCAAATGTTTTTTGAATATCTTTGCAAACCAACATATTATTCGACCTCCTTACTGCCGAAGGCGGCTTTCTTGAGGCGAAAATTAAACTTCTCTCTAAACATCGGAATCGCAAGAGCAATCGCGATTACTATCGCTGTAATTCCGCGGAAATCGTTCGCGTTCATCCATGGAATACTAAGCACAAACGCTCGGATAATAAAGAATAATATCGCGCCGAACACTACTGCGATAAACACGCGGTGACTGTTTTTGTCTCTGAAAATAACTTCGCCGATTATGACTGCGGCAAGACCGGTGACGATCGTTCCCATTCCCATGTTAACGTCGGCGAATCCTTGTGTTTGCGCCACCAACGCGCCGGATAGAGCGACGCAACCGTTTCCGAGCGCCAAGCCGAGCATTTTTGTGCGGTTTGTGCTGACGCCTTGCGCTTTAACCATGGCTTCGTTGTCACCCGTCGCGCGGATAACATAGCCGATTTCGGTGTTAAAAAACAATTTCAATGCCATGATAACGATGATTACGAAAACCAGCCCTACGGCAATTGAAGCGTCGCGTGAGACGACATCGACGGCTGAGCCGCCGAACAATCCGGTGATTCCGGTTGTAACATTGCTCAAGCCGCCGGCGGCTTGGTCCATAAGCGTTGTAATCCCTCTTCCAAGGTTGATGTTCGCCATGCCCATTATGCGCAGATTGATGGAAAACAGACCGGTCATGGTCAAAATTCCCGAAAGAAGCGGCGGAATTTTCAGAACCGTATGTAAAAATCCTGTTATAAGTCCGGCAAGTACGCCGATTAAAACCGCCGCCAAAGTTGCGATTAATGGAATCCACGCCGCCAGTGCCGGGTCAAGGTTCAGCGTGATAAGCCGCGCGACAACCGCCGCGCCTAAAACAAAACTGCCCTCAACCGTAAGATCGGCAAAGTTTAAGATACGGAAAGTTATAAAAACTCCGATAGCCATTATGCTCCAAAGCAAGCCCAAATTTATCGCTTGCAGAATTGCGCCTAAATTCATAATACTTCATCCTTTTTTAGAGCCTGCGTCCGTGAAGGAGGCAGGCTCTTGCTTATGTGTTATTATTTACTAAAATTAGTCTGTAACTACTGTTGCGCCGGCTAAAATATCTTCCGGAATTGTGATTCCAAGCCGCTCGGCGGCTGAAATATTAATAGTAACTTCGTTTCTCTCCTGCCATTGAATCGGCATTGTTTCAGGGCTTACTTCGCCTCTTAAAATTTGAGCCGCCATAACTGCCGTTTGTCTTCCTAGTTGATAATAGTCGATACCTGTGGTTGCAAGCGCGCCTTCGTCAACGCCGCTGCTTTCGCCAACGATTACAGGGATTCCGGCAGCGTCAGCGGCCATAACAACGGTTGCGTATGTTTGCGCCATAGTGTTACAAGTAGGAGTGTAGATAACGTCAACTCTGCCAACAAGCGCTTCCGCAACCTGGGCAACGTCAGCCGTTCCGGTAACCGTTTGTCTTATATAAGTCAAGCCAAGCGCGCGCGCGGCTTCCGCCGCCATGTCTGCTTGAATTACCGAATTAACCTCGCCGGCGTTATACATGATTCCAACCGTTTGAGCTTCGGGAAGAAGCTGTACAAGCAACTCGAATTGATTTTTAACAGGAGTTAAGTCAGATGTACCTGTTACGTTAGTTCCCGGTCTTTCGAAAGAATCGATAACGCCTGCCAAAAGCGGGTCTGTAACAGCGGTGATAACAATCGGGATTGTTTCGGTCGCGTTTGCAAGAGCTTGAGTTGTCGGCGTTGCGATACTCAAAATCAAATTGGGATTTTCGCCGACGATTTGAGTCGCGATTGACGCCAAAGTTCCCATATCGCCTTGCGCGTTGAATTCTCTGAAGCGAACATTTTCGCCTTCAACGAAGCCAAGTTCAGCCAATTGGTTTACAAAACCTTCACGCGCGGCGTCTAACGCGGGGTGCGCGCTGATTTGCACCAAACCAATAAGATAATCGTCGCCGGCGTTGCTTCCGCCACCGCCGCAGCCGGTCAGCGCAAGTGACAAGATCGCAATAATCGCAATAATAGAAATAGTCTTTTTCATAAAAACTTCTCCTCTTCACATATTAATTTAACATCAACTTTTATATCATTTCCGATAATCGTATCACAACGGACAAGAAAAGTCAAGAAAAATCTTGCGAAATAGCATAAATAATGTTATTATTTACGAATAGAATTACATGGAGGTGATAAGTTTGAGAGATATACGTTCGGCAGGCGTTCTGTTGCCTGTAACCATGCTGCACGGCCCTTTTGGTATCGGGACACTTGGTAAAGAGGCGATGGAATTTGTGGGTTTTCTAAAGAAATCCGGGTTTTCCGCGTGGCAAATATTGCCTGTGGAGCATACGGGCGAATGCTTCTCGCCGTACAAGTGTATATCGGCGTTCGCGGGGGAGCCAATGCTGATTGATCCGCGCGGACTTTTCGAGATGGGGCTTATCACCGATGACGACTTGCTTGCGCGTATGGACGGAATGGTTGATTATTACGTGAATTACGAGCTTGTTTATGAAAAACAGTGGAAACTTCTTCGGAAAGCTTACGAGCGGCTGGAGGACCAGCCGTATTTGGAGTTTCGTCCGTTTTGGTTGGATGATTACGCGCAATATATGGCGGATAAATTCTGTGAAGACGCTGATTTTTACAAGTTTGTACAATGGTTGTTTGATTTGCAGTGGCGCGGATTGAAAAGTTACGCCAACAAGCTTGGGATTTCAATGATAGGCGATATGCCGATTTACGTGTCGGAAGATTCGGTTGAAGTTTGGAGCAATCCTGAATTGTTTGATATGGACGCCGTCGGCGCGGGCAAGCCCGCTTCATTCTCCGCCGTTGGCGGCGCGCCGCCCGACTATTTTAATCCGCTTGGACAGCGGTGGGGGAACCCGGTTTATAATTGGGAGCTTATGAAGAAAGACGGCTATAAATGGTGGACAGACCGCATGAGGGCGGCGCTTGAGAGATATGACGTCGTTCGGCTTGATCATTTTCGCGGATTCGAAAGCTATTGGCGGATTCCGTTCGAGTCCGCCGACGCGCGATTAGGCAAGTGGGTAAAAGGTCCGGGAATTGAGATTTTTAACGCGTTTGAGAAAAATTTAGGCGAGAATTTGCCTATCATTGCTGAAGATTTGGGCGATATTACCGAAGATGTGGAAAAGCTGCTGCAACAAACGGGATTTCGCGGTATGCGCGTTTTGCAATTCGGATTTCACGGCGACGGTCGGCATTTGCCGCACAATTTTGACGAAAATATCATCGCTTACACCGGAACTCATGATAATACGACGTTGCTTGCGTGGATGTTGGAACTTGAAGCGCATGATCGTGAAAAAGCGTTGTTTTATCTCGGTTTCAACGATGATTGGACGGTTGGCGGACCGAATTCGGCGATAAATCGTGCGTGGATTCGTGCGTTGTACATGAGCCGCGCGTCGCTTGTTATCGTTCCGATTCAAGATTTACTGGGTTACGGCGGGGACACGCGCACCAATACGCCGGGCACAATCGTCAACAATTGGCGGTTTCGTATACTTGACGGTTCACTTTCGCAGATTGACAGCGGATTTTACGCGGAGCTAAGTAAAATGTTCGGGCGGGATAATGCTTTATAAAAATATTGGAATCAAAGTTCCCGCCGTCAAAAGCGCAAGCCCTATAAGGCTTCGCGCCGAAAAACGTTCGCCTAAGAACAAACGCGCGAACAGCATGGTAATTATAATGCTTAATTTATCGACAGGCACGACGTGGATTGCGTTTCCGATTTGAAGGGCGCGGTAGAAAAACAGCCAGCTCGCGCCGGTTGCGATGCCGGATAATATTAAAAATACCCAATTTTTGCGGCTTATTTTCGATTTTTTATCTCCCGCGATTCCGAACATTAGCAAACTCATAGGCAGAACAGCCATGGTTCGTATCGCCGTGCCCAAATTCGCCTCTATTTCGGCGATTCCGATATTGCCTAAGATTGCGGTTATTGCGGCGAACACCGCAGCGAGGATTGCGAACGGAAGCCAAGTGAGGCTTGTCGCTTTTGTATCGCTTTTTTTCAAATCCAGCATCAGCCAGGTTCCGATTCCGATTAGCGCCATGCCGGCAACCGTAAGCCAGCCCGCCGGTTCGTTAAGAAATATAAACGCGAAAATCATGGTTAAAATTGTGCTGCTTTTCTTAATGGGAACAATTTGGTTTACGTTTCCAAGCTGAAGCGCGCGAAAATAGCACAGCCACGATCCGCCCGCGGCGAAACCTGATAAAGTAAGAAAAATCCATGTTCTTCCGCTTGTGTGCCAAATTTCGCCCTGCGAGCCGACGATAAACACCATCAACCACCCGAAAATAAGCACTACAACCGTTCGAACTGCGGTGGCGAGGTGGGAATCTACGTCTTTTAATCCGATTTTTGCTAAAATTGTTGTTAATGCTGCGAACACCGCCGCTCCGGCGGCGTATAAAAACCATAATTCCATGTATGTCTCCTTGAAATTCGGAAAATCCGAAAAATAAAAAATGAAAAATTTTCTCTTGACAATTAAATTATTATTTGTTAAAATATAAAATGTTGCACAATGAATGGGATTGCTACATACTATGAGTAAGAGCAATGACGTGCGCGTGCGCGTAAGACTCCCAAGAAGTCTGACTCTAAGGTCTGATTTTTTGGGAAAGACGAGCCACCGTCTGTGGTGTGAGCTTTTTGGCGGCGCATTTTCCGTCGAAAACGAACGAGGAGGACGAGTGGCGAGGAATGGCGCCATAGCCAAGTGGTAAGGCAGAGGACTGCAACTCCTTTATCCCCGGTTCAAATCCGGGTGGTGCCTCCAAGAATGAAAGTGCTGATACATCTGCGTTTGCGGTGTGTCAGCATTTTTGTTGCAGTCCTCAAAATCGCCTAATAACTGGTAATGTCTACAATTTCGTCTACAAAAACATCGACTAACTGAATTTTCGGAATCTCTCGTTTAGAGTGTCTGCAATGTTCCGTTTCGCGGACATATCTATGTGCGTGTAGATATTCATAGTTGTCCCGATGTCTCCGTGTCTTAACCAAGTTTGAATATCCTTCATAGAGAATCCCAAATAGTGAAGGTAGCTTGCCGAACTGTGTCGTAAATCGTGAAAGTTGATAACAGGCATATTGTTTCTCGCCAAGACTTTTTTGAAGTGCTTTGTGATGTAGTTTGGCGGGATTAGTTGTCCCGTATCTCGCACAAACACATAACCTTCGTCAATATAGTCGTTGGGTTGCAACAACCGATTTTGCGCTTGCCGTGATTTCAACTTCTTCAACATATCAATGATAATGTCGGGCATAGGCATTGACGAATTAGAACTGTCATTTTTTGTGGAGTCTTTCTTGTGCATTGCCGTTCCCATTTGAACAACTGTGTGCTTGATTTGAAACGACTTGTTTTCAAAGTCAATAGCGTTCCACTTCAAGCCACATATCTCACTTCTCCGCATACCGTAAAAGGTCGCAAACAACACAATTCCCTCGATTGAATCACCCTTGATAACGGACAAAAGTTCGTCAATTTGCCGTTCGTTGTAAAACTGCGCTCGGTTGGACTTAATGGGTTTTGGCATTTCGATGGCTTTTACGGGGTTAAATGCAATCAAATTTTGCTTAACGGCGGAATCAAGACATTTTGATATATTCCACAAATGCTTACGCACCGTGTTTGGCGAAACGGACTTGAGTTTGTGATTGATGTATTGTTGAATATGTAACGGCGTTATGTCCCGGACTCTTAATTGTTTCGGCTCGAAGAACGGAACGATTTGATTATAGATTTTCAGTTTATAATCGTCATATGTGACTATATCAATTGACGGCTTCATAAACTCCAACCATTCCTTGATAAATACCGTAAACAATACATTTTTACTCAAATCAACCTTGTTTCGGTTGTGTTCTTCCAAAACCTCCTTCAATTTTTCGTTTGCTTTACGCTTGTTGTTTCCGGCAACCGGAATATCTGTTGGAATCCACGGTCTTTTCGGTTGCCCTGTGGTCTCGTCAATGTAATACAAAACGATGTAATAGTTGGGTCTGCCCTTCTTAGCCTGTACGATTCCTTTAACTTCTGTCATAAGTAATCAACTCCTTCGTAAAATAGATTACCTATGCCACATTTAGCTTAACTAAATTGTAACATAGTGAATTTTTTTGTCAAGCGGGAGAACAAAATATTTTCTTGATAATAAAATTTTTTGGAATTTTATAAGCGCGTCCAATTTGGATAGGCTTGCCGAAATCTCCGTTTTTGATATGCTTGTATATGGTGTTTTTATGTACTTGAAATATTTTTGATAAATCGTCTATGTTTAATAAATCTCGGTATTCAGACAAGGCGGTTTCACCTGTGCGATAATCTTCTAATGATAAAATTTTTGTTTCTTGCATTTGTTCATTTCCTTTCGATATTTAGGTATTAAAAAAGCTCCCAAGCGGGAGCGTGTGGATAAATTTTTCTTGTAATTTGTTGGATTGTGTGGTATAATTACTCTCAAGGGAGAGTGGTTTCGTAATGGAAAAAATAAGTTGTAATGAGTTTGAGTGGTTGTGTTATATTAGGGACAACACTCCCAGACACGAAGAACTTGTTGACACATTTTCACCCACAACCGCAAAACCATTCATGCATCTTCGTAACATAGGGTATGTAACATACGGTGAAACTGGTGGAAATACATCAAAGTATCAAATAACCGAACTCGGCAACGCATATATTGAGTACAAGGAAGCCGTTGATAAAGATGAAAAATTCCATAGAAAAATGGCTTGGTTGTCGCTCGGTGTCGCTGTTCTTGCGGTTTTAATCTCTCTTGCCGCTATGGTGTTCAATAGAACGGTTTACATTATGCTTCCGCCGTGTTGAACTTAATTCTCGGTTATCAATTTAATCAAAAGAATTATTGCTCCTATTGCAATTATCGGAACAAAAATTACAGCTTGCCACATAACGATTGCGCCCAAAATATCAATCAAGTTTGCAGAAGTGTCAAACAAAAACGGTAACGGAAACGTGAAAAACAACGCTATAATAACGCAAACAATGACTTTTTTCCACTTTGATTTACTCATAATTCAATTCCTTTCACAACAAAAAGCCCCGAAAAATCGGGGCTTAACTGTCGAATAATATTTTATGCGTTCTCTAACGCAATAATCCTGTTTCTCAAATCCGTAATCGCCGCTGTCAAGCCGGAATACCCTAAACCCGCTAAGCCTTCTGTAAATAAATTTTGCGTACTCAAAAAAGGCGCAATTCTTACTGTGTTTTCATCGTTTAGACTGATTGAAGCATTTGTTGAGGTAAAGTGAATGCCGTCAGCTAATCCTGTTGATGTCATGTTCAATCTATTTCCGATTGTTGCGTTGGTAGTAACATTTACAGTAGAATCGGATGTAATGCTTCCGCCAATAATATTAACGCCCCTAATTGTGCCTGCGGGGTCGTTTGCGAGCTGGTCGGCGGTTGGTTGTGAAGCGTATACCCTACCAGCGATTAAATCCCCACGTATTCTAAGCGTTCCGTCTGTAGCCATCTCCATAGCCGCAACACCATTAATGATTGTGCCAAGCCTATAAAATATCCCGCTCGGCATAGTTGGTGTTCCCGCACCGACACTCATATAATGAGTTCCGTTGCCAGTCCAATTATTTACAAGCGCATTGGTTGTTTCGCTGAATATCCTTATACCTCGCAAATTCAACCCATCTCCGCCAATTTGACTTATACCGTTTATGACTGACAGAACACTTGCTTGGTCGGGACCCAAAAACAAATCCCTTGCCCGACAATGTCCGTTTGTAATATCATTTTGAGGCAACCACTTGACATCTTTTCCGCTATCGTCAATATCAAATCGTTTTTCGGTTATGCCGCCTTTGGTCATAGTGACAATAGTTAGAGTGCCTCCACTGTGAACATCACTTGCTAAATCAAAAGCGGTCTGTGCCACTTCGTCAAAATTGTTCCTTGAATACTCGGCATCTTTGTAATACTCGGCAATCGTTATGTGTCCACCCCAACCACCACCAAATCCAATATGCTCATCTTCGCCCTTTTGCTCAATAATTTGCCAACCATACTTATCCCCACTAAGATACACATACGGTTCGCCATTTTTGAACTGACCGATTGTGAATTGAAGGAATCCATTTTCGTCACTTGCCTTACCGCCCAGTTTCTTGTAAGCATCAATAATATCTTGAGCTAACGCCGCAATCTTTCTTACATCCCGAAAACCGCTTTGCTTGATTTTTTTGACTAACTCATCAATAATCATAATTTTACCCGAACCCCAAAAGACAAAACTGTCATCAATGATAAATAGTTTTTTTGCATCATCGTGTACCGCATAAACAACACCATTTTCTTCAACGGCTAACCGGGAGTCGCTTGCCATAATAATTTTGTCTTTGGAAATTTCACCCAATAAAGTTGACATTAGGCTTCACCTCCAAAATCATAACTATATATTTCGTCTCCGCGAGTAATTATAATGCTTTCCAAATCGGAGCAACTCATATTTTTTTGTGCCATCATCTGTGTCTATATCAATCCACCCACCGGGATAACACTCTTTTATAGGCTTCGCTATTTCTTCAAGAGGTACGCCGCCAGAAACACATTCAATGCCTGCGGTTAAATTATCTTTAAACAGCAATGTCAACTTAGCATCTTTTATGCCTGCTTGTGCTTCGTGAATATTAACTTTTATATTTTCCATAATAAATTTCCTCTCATTTCTAAAAATATTTATGCGCCTAATGCGGCTTGTATTTGCTGTGTCACCCATTGTTGAGTCGCCACTGTTTGACCATTCACGGTCAATCCGTTAGAGATGTTTAACCACCCTGTGAACGGGTCTTGTACGTCGATTCTTGCGCCACCAGCATTATCAAAATGTATGCCTTGTCCAAATGTACTTGCAGATATGCGGAGGTTATTTCCAATTGTCATATCGGTGTCAACATTGATATTGCCGCCGTTAATATTGCAACTGTTAATAGTTCCGTCTGTAAGTGTTAATATTCCATTAGTAATATCAAATCGCAAGCGATCAGCGTTGTTGGTCTGAAATGCCATACCGTCATTTGGGTTCATAATTATCGTGTTATTGCCCGAACGCATAATAAGGAACATATCAAACATTTCAACCACGCCATCATCGGGACGAACCCTAAAACGGACATTTTCGCTTTGGTCGTAAGATACAATTCCGTTGCCGTGAACATCTATGCCCGCAACTTTGGAACGATTTTCAAATCTGTTATTTATCCAAGTAATAACATTGTCGCCGCCAAGTTCATTTATCAAGTTCAAACTTCGTATTGGCTTATTGTCGGTCAACTTGATTTCTTGCTCATTTGTGATAATCCCATTATTCATTTCAATAAAGATTAATTTGCCGCCAACGGTCCCATCGGACACACCTTCATAAACCTTCTTGAAAAGTAACGGCAAATAAGAAGAATGTTTGTCGTGCAATTCCTTGAAAAGCCTGTTAGCCTCCACATTGTTGTACCCTGCACACGCAAGCGCAATTCTATCATCTCCAACTTGCTCCGTTACCTCAAAATCGTAGCCTGAATGAAAATTGTAATATACATTCGCCTGCCGCTCCATATCGTATGTAAATACGCAAAATTCACAAGATTTTTCGTTACTTTCAAGTTCTTGTTCAATAATGGATTCGTCCATATTGAGAGCCTTCAAAATTTCCGCTTTCCTATCGCATATCGAAAGAGCGGTCTGCCTCAAAATTTCGGGGGTTTGCTCGGTTGGGTTCAAGGCTGAAAATTCTTCAATCACCTTGTCTATAATATAGTACCGTCCTGCTCCGGCAATAATCAAATCGTTAATTTTATATAATTTCTGCGCGTTATCGTGAACTTTAAAATATTGTCCGTTTTCAAAAACACTTTGTCGGCTGTCCGCGCTGATTGCCGCATAGTCTTTTGTGAAATAAAATGAGAATAAACTAATTTTCTTCATCTCCTGTCAAAAAATAAAAATAGGGTGAGGACAACGCCCCACCCCTTGAAACAAATTCGTGCTTATTTTTATGATTTTACAACCTTTATAATTTTAGTAGGTATGAGTGTCCCGCTCTCCTTAAACTCCCCGGCTTTGACATCAACTATTTCGGCATTATTCTGCTCCAACCATTGACGAAACTCAACGGATTTTTTGTTAGTTCTGAAAAACGGTGATACACTCATAACTGAAACTAAAACACCGCCAACTTGCAATATGTTATAAGCGTGTAAAATATGGTCTATGTCCTGTTGTTTGCTAAACGGCGGGTTCATCACAATGCGGTTAAACGACTTCGCCTCGTCAGACTCAAACTTTAAGAAGTCAGTATAAACAACCACATCGCCGTAAGCTTTTTCGTCAAGAAGTTTTTTCATATCTTCATTGATTTCAACGCATATCAATGATTGATTGCGCTCGTAAATCACATCAGCCAAATCACCTTTGCCACAACTCGGCTCTAATATGTTTTGGGCAGTTGATAATTCTGCCATATCGCAAACTATTTCCGCAACCTTCCTTGGTGTTGGGAAGAATTGAAACGTCTTTTTCATATCTTCCGTTTCACCAGTCAACAAAAGGTTGTCAAACGCCTCTGTCGGGTCATAATCAAAAATATGTCCCTTTTCTTTTTGATTCCACTTACCGCCGATATTTTCAAGGCACTTGTTAACGGCAACGTATGTATTCCTGTCAAGTTGTTCCGGTGGCAAAAATAAAATGTTACCTTCGATTTTACATTCCGCTAAAATGTTTAAGATATTTTCTTGTATTTTCAAAATTTCCTCCTATAATTTACCAAAAATAAAATAGGGACTCGGATTTTACTCCGAATCCCCAAAAAACACTATTAATCGTGTAATCACTCTATATGTTTAGTAAATTCCTTCGGGCGATTTCAATTCGCCAAAAATTCCGCCAAGCGAGTGGTCGAATGAATTTGTTTCAACTTTCGCACCGCAAGCGGAACAATCAGTTGTACTCGGACTGCAATACAAACAACCCTCATCTTTTTTACTGTTTTGCTCCACCGCATAGTAGTCGGCGTCTCTAATTCCTCGCACCCCTCGAAAAACAGAACAAATTTCACTTTTCACGCTTTCAACTTCTTCTTTTGATGTATAGGATTTTTCACAAAGGTTCTCAACTTCACCAATAATCGATTCCAACATTTTAGCGATTTGTCTTGTGTCGCGCTTGCTCATCTTATATTGTTCCATAATAAATACCTCCGGCGTTTAAGTCGCCACCTAAAATATAATCTTAATTTTTAGAATTTAACTCCAACAAACTCGTTGGCAATCACAATTTTGTCATATTCGTTCGTTCCGCCAGATTTGATGAAATCTCTAAGTAACGCTTTGTCTGTATATGTTAATATATTTTTAGATAATCTTTCTTTCAGCGTGTTCGCTTTCCCCTCGAACAACTTAATCAAGACATCATCGGTCAATATTTGTTGGTTTTCAAATCCCACCGCTTCCAACACTTCCATATCAGTAGTAGCGATGTATGCGTGATGTCCTTCTCCAACCCCACAAAACAAAGAATTTTCTGCATCCACTTCGTTAATAAATTCTTCAACCTTGATAGTCTTTTCTCCGTTAGGTTTCAACATTACACCTTTACCAGTCGTTGCGGAATCGTAATGCACCTCATACGGTGTGGTGTTTTTGATAATGATTTTCCGTTGTAAAAAATCTTGACTTAACATAATTATTTCCTCCGGCGTTGGTTCGCCACCCTATAATTTTTTATTCGCTGTCATCGTTCGTGTTTGGCGGGCAAGATTGCCAAACTTCATCATTTTTCTTTGGTCGCAACTCGCGGAACATTTTGTCTACTTTTTTAACTGCATTTTTATAAGCTCCAATATCGCGCTGCAAAACGTCCGAATCGTGAAAAGAATACACAACTCTCTTATCATCGTTTTCGTGAATTTCGGCAACATAATCAAGAGCAACCAAGAACTTTGCCAAGTGCTGATTACCCGTCGTGTAATTTTGATTATTCGTCATAATCATTGTCCTCCTCATCTTCGTATTCGTCATCGTCATCGTCCTCATAAACTTCGACTTTGGGTTTAATACCGAAATATCCAAATTTGCTGCGCTCATCTTTGCTGTATTTCCATTCCTCAAACGCTTCTTCCAAAGTTTTGACTTCGGCTTCTATTGTGTGGATTTTTTCGCCGTCTCTCAATTCGACTACAAATTCAATATCGAATCTATGCTTATTGTTGAAAATCCAACCTAAAAAGTAGGGGTTGGTAGTAACCATCACACTTATTTTACCATTATTGACGGACAACATTTTCTTCCGCAGCTCTTCAAGAATTTCTGGGTCTGTGATTCCCGTTGCTTCAAGACTTTTCGCAACGCTTTCTTCTGTAACGATGGTCTTGTCCTCAACTATCACAACATCGGAAAATTCGGGACTGCGAGAGTTCGACAACAATTCATAAGCATCTTGGAACGCTTTGTCGTTGATATATATTTTATCGTTATTGAGAGTATCTATATAGTCAATTCCGAAGTCGTCCCGCAAGCACCGCACTATATATTCATCCTTCCCAAGCATCCCATAGTGGATTGTAAAAATATTTTCGTTTTCGCTGTTAATTCCAGTTTTTCTAAAAGAAACATCCACGGCGTAAGTAAATTTTTCGTCCGTGGATTTAATGATTTTGTCAACAAACCCCGCGACATCTTTTTTTAGCGTGGGCGTAACGTTAAATGTAATGTTGTTATTGTTCATCAATAATGTCCTCCAAATCTAATTCTAAAATTGTTTTAGTTTCGTTTATATCTTCTTTTGGAAAAGCGTAACCGATTTCATAATGGTCTTTGTGCTTACAATGACATTCGATAATATGGCGAATCTCGTTGCTGTCCGTAAAATAAAATACCAATTTTCCTTCTTGAAAACGGTGGGCTTTGGTTTCAACAACCCCAAATCCGCATAACATTAAAAATCCTGCTAATTTTTGACTAAAAACTGTTACACAAGTCTTTTTCTCGTTCATAATATATTTCCTCCGTTTTAATCGTTATTCAACTTCGCATTTTCAATAAAATTATAAGCCCATTCGCGGAATTGTTCATCGTGTTTGATAGTTACCTCATTGTCAAAATCTTCCCAAGTGAGAGTGTCGAACGCTCCCGCAAGACTGCCGGAAGTATCAATAGCACTCTCGGCAAAATGTTTGAAAAACTCTCCCGGCGTACAATCGTGTTCCCAACTTTGGCTTTTTAGTCCACTATTGCGGAAATTACATTTTTTGGCATATTGTTTCAGGTTCATTTTTTTCGTGTAAGTCATTGCCACGGTTCTAATGTCTTTCTCTTTTGCGGTTATGTTCGCAACAACGCTTCCGATATATGAAATATCCTCAATCCAACAAAATGCGTGAATAGCCATACGAGGATTTGTGAATCCTGATATAAATTCCAACGCCATTTCTCGGCGGCAATCATAGCATACAGGAACGTGAAAACTAATTAAGTCGTGGTCGCAAAAGTAAAAATACTTCTTTTTTTGTTTGCATATTGCACATTTCAATATAGCGGGCGGCGGAATTTCTGTAGCTTTGATTTTTCCGCTGGCTTCAATATATAACTTGTGCGACTCGCTTTGTGTAGCAACTACGCAAACATTCGGGTCGTCCTCGTCTACATAAATATTGATTATTTCCATTTTGTCGAGATTGGCTATAATTTTTTCCTCGCCGTCTTTGGCTCGTTGCCGCAACTCGTCGCCGTCAAGATAATATCCCCGGCCCTTGATTTGTGGTTGCTCAAATATGAGCGCAAGTACATTTTTATGTAACATCATTTGCCTCCTTTCAAATACTACAAAACGCTTTCAGCCATATTGTGCTTGCGTTTCAGGGCTTTTATAATTGTTTCGTCAATAGTGCCGCTTGCGGCGGGCATACAACCAACACTCGGTTTACTTTCCCTTGCTGATGTAGTGTCCCTGCCGTGGCAATAGCCGTTAGAGTTTTCCCTGTTCCCATTTCGTGCAGTAACCCAAACCTGCGATTTTGTAATGCTTGCGAATATGCTTCTAATTGATGCTGTCGTAATGTTACATTTATAGGTGGCTTCATAATAACCACGTCCTTTTTGTCCGATAATAACGGAAAATAATGTCTTTTCGCTCCACACCCGCCTTATTTTTTGAAAATCGTTGAAATGCTCGAAAAGTTGCCGATAACTCCTGATACACAAGGCTTTCTTCGGCAAAATATACCATTTTATATAAGTCCGCAAATCCTTGATGTGCCTATGTTTCCTCGGTGGGCGTTTTGTTGCCCTCAAACATCAACTTTTTCAATCCAAGTTGCCCGCGAACAAACGCTTGCAATTCCTCGTTATCGAAAAATTCCTTTACCAAGTTTTCCAGTCCCGGCGTTCTCTCATACCAAAATACACTTTGCCCCTGTGGTGAAACTTCAATCTGCGGCTCATATCCAAGACTCTTCAGGTAGCTTGCCGCATAAAAACTTTTCACGAAATATTGACTACTCAATTTTAATTCCTCCTCTTGTCGGTGGTGGCGAAACCGCCACATCCGCAATTACGCAAAATAAAAGACGGCTTCCGCCGCCGATAACAAGTAAAATGATGATTTAGGCACTTCAAGTGCCTATTTAGGCGTTTCGTTAGGCACGACAAATGTTGATATAACTGCGTTTAGGCACATAGGCACTTAATTCTCTAATTCGCCTATATGGGGAATCATATATATAAGAACTTCGCCAATGTATATATGTTCTATATATAGGAATGGATTTCACAAAAGTTGTGCCTTTCGTGCCTAACCCTTGATATTATGGGGTTTTATGTGCCTAACAATGTGCCTGTGAAGTGCCTAACCAATCGAACAAAACACATCTCTAACTTGTTTCACTTGTCGAATACCCTTGAATCCGCGAACGCCTCCGCTGATGTTCTTGCTGTACTCAATGTTATATTTGCCCTCACAATTTTTCAAGTGACCTATAACCGTTTTCGATTTCAAGGCGATTTCCTCATTGTCCCCGCACCATTCACGGTATAGCTGACATAAAATCTTTGACGATATTTCGGACTCTTTATCAAGTTCAACACAACCACTTTCGTCCATAAATGAAATAATATTTATGGCTTCCTCGCGGGACTCTTTGAGATTGCGTTCCGCTTCCTCGGAAATAGTAAACTCATACTTGTTGTCTATGAGCCGTTGCAAACCCTCGAACGCCCACAGGAATATTCCGTCTTTCTGGGCAACCAACTCATCAACCATAGATTTATTGTCAACTCTTTCGGGCTTATCTTTAACTTTGATTATAATTTGCCTGCGGAAAAATCCGTCCGAATTGTCGTACAAGCTCCGTAAGATTCCGTTTCCAAAACAGAGTATGCGACTGTAAATCATCGCATCGTATTGTTGAACACCTTTCCGCTCAATCTGCTGTGTTGTCTGCGCCGTAACAATCTTCTTGATGTTACGCGTATCTTTCAGAGCTTCGACACTTAAATCATCGTCAACGAATAACAACTTGTTTTCTAAACTTGCCATTGCGAACCGATTGTTTTCTAAATCTTGCAACGAACCACTAATCATAGCATTTCCGAAAATCGACTTGAACACAGAGCCGACAACGCTCTTACCCTCACCGCCATTTCCGGTCAAGAATAATCCCTTTTGCGCCCTTGTGGTCGGCACAAGACAATATCCGAAAAACTCTTGAAGTGTCAAAATATCGTCCGCGCTTAACAAATCATCAAGGAACTTCAACCACTTTTCAGGCTCCGCAACATTCGGGTTGTATTCCACATTCAACCTATTCAAACAAAATTCTTTGTCGTTCTCGAATTTCCCGTCCGTGCGAAGTATGCCGTTTTCCAAATAGATTTCGTCCTCACGAACTCTTGGTTGTTCTGCGAAGGTCGCATTTTTCAGCGCAAAGAGCAACGCCCGCACTTGTCTACTTACGCCCTGCTTAACATATGGCGTGATGTCTTTGTAAATTTTGCTTTCAATATCACCGTCAGTAATGCTACCGTTAATATCGTAAAACTGATTATTGATACATTTGATATTGTGCCGTTCCGCAAACGCTCCGCAAAAAGCAACCTCATCAATGTCTCCGTCCTCATACCAGTCGGGGTCTGTTTCGTTAGAAAATTCTTGCTTGCAATATGCCTGCAAAAGCTGTTCAAACAATTTCTTAACGCGCAAGTCCGCCGCCTTTTTGAGCAATTTAACTTTGAACTTCTCACGCTCGAATCCGTCCAATAAATACAAACTTTTAAAAACAATTTCTTCCAATATTGAATCTGCTGTTGCATTTTCAAGAATGTCGTTCATTTTGTCGGCGACATCTTCAATTTTATATTCTTCGTCAATTTCCACTAATTTTTCATATTGTTCCGCTTGGGTCAAATTGCCGCCTCCAATCTTTGTAAATATTGTTTCGCCATCTTGTAGCCGTGCGCCCGGTCCTCGAAATTGCCAAACGCTAAAAAGTCAAGCAAATATTCGGTATAACTTCTCTCTTTCAATGCTATTTCATATAACGGCGGCATTTCGTCAAAGTTGTCCGGCGGGTCAATGGTTGCTCGGTGGAATAAGAGGAAGTAGTCGCTCAACTTGTTCTCAACGCTCCGCAAATCTTCCTTGAATCGCGCCAACGCTTCCTTTTTCGCTTGGTGGTCGCTAACTTGTTTTCGAGTCGGTCTTGTGGTCGTGGCTATCAAATCCAACCCGTGCCGCTCGTCAAGGATTTGCGCCGCCTGATACGGTGTGCAACTCTCTTTCAGCGCGACAAATGAGAAAATGTCCCCGCCCTCGCAGCAGACGTGGCAATACCATAAACCAGCAACCAAGTTCACGGACATACTCGGTGAATTATCATCGTGCCAACAACACAACGCTTTGCGATTTCGGTTTATCTCGATTCCATAATAATTAAAAATATCCTCAATCGTGATTTCTTCTTTTATCCGTTCAAATATATCGTTTTTCATTTTGTTCACCCCAATTTGTACAAAAAAATAGAACCTCTCGGCTCTTGGCGGTCTGTGCTGCTATCGTTTTAGGTGCTGCGCGCGGCGCACCCCCCTTTTTTTGTGGTTGAATTAGTAATTTTCGGCACTAAGAAATTTATCCAGCTCCAAGAGTGATTCGTTCCATAGTTCCCGCTTTGCGGTCTTGAACTTCGCCATAAGGTAATCGGGGACTCCGACTTTGCGAGAAATAAAAACTAACTTCACGCCTTTTTCTTCAATGTACTTACATAACCTATTCCGTACAGATTCTTGGGTCATTTCGTGTCTCCTTTCGTAATAATAAATTGCATACTGCGTTTACTGCATACGCAAAAACCGCGCCGAACGAACGACACGGTTTATGTTATTCTTCCCCATACTACCGAAAATCTTTTTTGCCTTAAACATGGCGTTTGAGGGGTGTAAATCTTAAATTTTAGGCGTTGTTTTGGGCAAAATCGGGCATTTTTGCAAGTCGTGAATCAAAAAAATCTATCATTTTATTTATGCCATCAATGCCATCGACTTCAATGTTGAGTAAAATTTGAAAATAAAATCCCAATTTCTTACCCTTGCTACATATTTGTTTATCGTCCATTTTTGCAAGCAAGCCAATCAATATATCGCGGTTGAGTTTTTGGGTATTACAGAAGGTTATCAATTCTTCCTTCTTGTTTTCGATTTGCAATTTCCGTTCTGCCCGGTCTCGTTCCTTGTTTTTCTTAATACCCCACAATTTCCCAATGTCATTGCGAACGTTCTCAATTTCTTCGCATATTTTTTCAATGATTTTCTTTTCGTCATTGTCAACGCTGTGTGAATCAACGTCAACAATCAAATCCCTAACTTGTAACACATTTTCGTTGTTGTTTCTTGACAATCCATAATTCAACTTGTTTGTAATGCTTACAATATAATCCATAGTTGTGTTTACATATTCAAACGGATTTTTCTTGTTGCAGAACTTTATATATTTATCCAAACGTTTAATCAAGCCTATATCCTCGTCGCTTTCGGCAAAATAATCAAGAACACATATTTTTCCACTCTTGATGTCAGCTTCCGATTCTTCAATAAGTTCCTCGAACTTTTCAATTTCATCGGGTGAAAACTCTGCCTTTTTCTTCCTTTGCATTTTAATGTGTTTGAAGAATTTGGGTTTAGTTTCCTTGATTAAATCGTCATTCCTCTTGCGTATGCGTTTTATTTCCGCCGCAAAACTAATGTCAAAATTTTTCTTGGCTGAATCAATAGCCGCCCCCGACAACACCGCAAGGCGTGAAATATCGAGGTAAAGTTGTGTGTAGTCGTATTCGGGATTTTCGTTGAGGTTGTGCCACAACCAACTATTAAGCTCTTGGCTCAAATTTACAATTTCGCCGATATAATTATCCTTGGTTTTTGAATCCAATTTTGATTTGTCTAAATCGGTGTAGTGGTAGATTTCGTTTTCCGCCGCCATACTTTTTTCGTCCATTGTCGGAACTAAAAATTTACCATAATGTTTTCCGGCTAACGCCAACATCGCTCTGTCGTTTGTAATTAAACAGGCATCACCGTCATTATCCATACCATTATTTAGTTGCTGACTGTTCTCGTTTATGGCATTGTAATATAATATTTGGTCTGTCGGGTTCATGTATTCCTTGATTTCGGAATTATCCTTATTGGTCGGCAACCATATATTTCCCATTGTGATAAACGGGCTTCTTCCGGCAAATATAACTTTATCGAACTTGAACCGCTCGGAATAAACATTACCAACGCCGATTTTGCTTGTGCCATCAAACTGACTACCTTTTCCGTTTTTCTTCATTATAGAGTGATAAAGCATTTCAACAGGATTCGCACAAACGGTGGCATGTGTTCCCTCGACAATCACCCTACCTTCTTTTCTAATACTGTTTATAAATGCGCGTACAATCTCAACCTTTAATTCGTGATATAGGTTACTTAATGGGAAATTTTCGTTTATATTTAGTAATTTGAATATCAAATCGTTTTTGGTTTCGGTGTCATAATCGACATCATCATACTCGATTTCGTTTTTCAAATTGACGTGGTATTTTATAGCTTTTGGGTCGTGATATAATCCAAACGAATATTCCCAAGTAGGAAACATAAGCTCGCCCAAATCTCCGTCATTTCTCACTAATTGTTCAGTCGGTTTCTTGAAGTCGTAATATGATTGTAGTGAATTTAACATTTGATAATTTAATTTTACAAACCGCCCATCGAAGTATTTTGCGGGTTTATCGTGCTTGACGATTCCGAACTTATTGTCCAAATTATTCAACCACTTTTTTTACTTCCAAACTTTGAATATTTTATACTGCTTTCAGTCGTTATGTATTTAATATCCTTGATTTCAGTTGCCAATGTGAACCCGTTAAGTTGCGAGACATCTGCAATGCCTTTATCCTTGAAGAATTTTTGAATATCACAAGTGAAGGCGCAACTTTTATAAAATCGGTTTCTCAACAAAACACTCCCGTATTTCTTATATTGTTTCATCAACAATGGGTCAATCAAACTCTGTCCATCCCAAATATTATTCTTTATTTCCAATGTTTTTTCTTCCGCAACAAGTCTTTTTTTATTGTCCTTGCCTACGGCAATAACCTTTTCTTTGAAGATGCTCTCATATTCGGGAATGATTAAAATGTTTTCCTTTTTAATGTGCAAAGTATCTATTATACTGGAATTAGATAATGCAATATATGACTCAAAAGCTGCTAAATCAATTTTGTCATTTTCCTTGACTTTTAATCCACACAGTTCCCATTTGCGAATTTTTTTGTAAAGCGTCTTGTCTATAAAAAGACATTTTCCTACACGGGATTTCCCCGCACTTCTTTTCCACCTAACATATGTCCTTCCGTTACAAACAAACCCTTTTGTATAAAGTCCGTCTCTGATGGCTTTGATATTATACAAGCGTTTCGAGTCTTTGTTCGTTGTGGTATATACGAAATACGGCTTTTCCTTTTTCTTACCCTCTTTTTCTTTCGGTTGAATTTCTTTGAGCGTGAAATATTCACCAAGTCTTTTCAGTTCTTCAAGGGATAGAGGATTTTTAACTTTGGTATTCAACTTAATTCCTATCAAGGCATCGTTTCCGTTTTCGTCTTTTTCTATATGAATACAATCGTTTTTGTCTATTTTTTTGTAATCCGCCTTGTTGTAACAGTAGCCATATTTGACAAAAACATCTCCGCTTTTATTATAATCTTTTACGGTTAAATCAAAATCAACACTAATTACCTTGTCGCAATAATGCTTCAGTTTGTGTTTTTCGCTTTTTTGATTCGGGAACGAAAATTGAACACCGTCTTGATTGCATATTCTTTCCAATTGAATCCTATCCAAAGAATAGTCAAGAGTTGCGATATATTTGTTGTAAAACGTCCCCTTTTTATCCCTTGTTATATATCCTTTTATTTTCGACTTTCCTTCATCGGCAAGCAAATTATTTGCAATCCATAAATCTTTCGCTTGAACCGACACAATGTAAACCGATTCTTTGTTTTCCAAATTCGCCGCTCCCGCATTCGTCACACCAGTGTTCGCCAAAATCTCGTCCTCCTTACGCTTCGTCTTTCATATATCCTTCTCGGTCATAACCAAACACCGTTCCCAGCGACAACTTCAATCTTAAATCCAAGTCAAGACTCTTTAATAAGAACAATGTGCCGTGATTATTTCCCGCCCTAAACATATCGCCCGACAATAAAGGGTGTGAGTTTAGAGTTATTTTTTCATCTAAATTTTCAATCAGCGGTTTCAATTTGTTGTATAATTGGATTATCAAATACTCCGCAAATATAGGATAGCGGTTCTGTAATGTCAATTCGTAAATATGTATCATTTCGTGTAAAATTAATGAAATATCGTCTTTACTCTCCGTGTTGACGCGCATTTCTCGCTTGAAATAATTTACAGAACCACCTATACCATCTAAATCTGCAACATAGAACCGCCAGTCCCCATATGATACACTTAACGAATCAAACAACTCGTCAGAATAATTAACATCGTTCCTGTTCTCGTCTTGACATATCAACAAAGCTCTTTGAAACTCCTCGTCCTTGAATGTCATATCAGTAAAATAAATGTCCTCATATTCAAATACTTTACCTAACAACTCTATGTCGTCTCGACTGCGATTCGTAAACCATTCGCCATATAATTCATTATAATTAGGCATAAGACAGTTTTCAATAATTTTATATGCTACTTCTGCGTTCTTCGTTTCAAAGCATTCCAACCAATCAGCTTTGTTTTTTTCAATGTTCATTTTTCGCCCTCCGTCATTCGCTTCCTAATCATCGTTAACGCCTCGTCCCGCCATTCGTCCGGCAACGACTGAAACAACAAGTCAATCCGAACCAAAATCTGCAACTCTGCGCTGATGTCCGGCACAAAGTATTTTCCGTCAAGCCCGAAAATTTCCGTCAGTTTTTCCAACCTTGCGGCAGGGATAGGTTTTATTTCCGCTTCCCAAGCGTTAATTGACTGTGCAGAAATGCCTAATTGTTCAGCCAAATCCTTCAAGGAAATGCCGAACTGATTTCGTATAAACTGTAAGCCGTGCAACCCCCAAAACTCCTCTCAAATATATTTTTCCACATTACCCTATTATTATAACACAAAAGACTTATTTTGTCAACCTTTTTTTGAAGTTTGTAACAATTCGTTCACACTTTATAGTTCTGTAATTTTATTTATGTACATACGAAAATCAAAGATAATCGTTTTGTCAATACTTTTTGAATATTAGGTTGATAAAACAATCAAACGGAGCGGGAATTTCGCAACGATTCAACCTAAGCGTTAATCCCAATCGTCATCATCGTCGAAAAATTCCAAAACTTCGTCAACGCAATCATCGTCACCAAACAACGCGCCACAATTTGGACAAACTTCATCGTCATACATTTCCTGTCCACATTCTAAACAGTTAAATAAAGCCACAAACTCATCTCCTTTAACGCGAATTTTATCATAACTTCCTATATAATGTCAAACCTTATGCCGACACTTTTACGCGCTCTGGGAAAAGTTTCGCCATCAAGTCGGCGTTGTAGTTTCTTTTCACGCCCTCGCTGATACGGTCAACCAAATATTCAATCTCGTCATCGTCAATGTACGCCCCTTGAAGCCGCTCAACCCTGCTACCGACTGGTTTAAATAGCATATCGCCTTGTCCAAGCAAGCGTTCCGCGCCCAACTCATCAAGAATTATTCGTGAAGCCACGCCGTCCGCAACAGTGAACGCAACTCGGCTCGGCAGATTGTCTTTTATCAAGCCTGTTGCGACTTGCTTTGACGGTCTTTGCGTTGCGATTATCAGGTGGATTCCCGCGGCGCGTGATTTTTGAGCAATTCGAGCAATCAGCATTTCAAGTTCGTTGCGTATTTGCAAATTCCCGTTGAAACGACTCTCCGATGACATCATAAGCTCCGATAATTCGTCAATCACAACAACGATTCGCGGGAGCGGGTCAAGCCCTTCCTTTTTCATCTTCGCATTGTAACGCCCAAAGTCCCGAACGCCGTAAACTTCACACAATTCATACCGAAAATCCATCTCGTCAGCAATCCAAGACAACGCCAACATTGCCGCTTTGCAATCGGTGATAATCGGTGCAAGTAAATGAGGAACATTTCGATATTGCGCCATCTCGATTCGCTTCGGGTCAATCATCAAAAATTTAACTTCCTCCGGCGTTGCTTTGTATAGTATGCTTGTTACCAGTCCGTTCAAAAATACGGATTTTCCCGCGCCAACTGTGCCGCCAATAAGTAAGTGTGGCATTTTGGCAACGTCTGCAACAACAGGTTTACCCTCCACATTCTCGCCAACGACAAACGATGTCGGAGATTCCGACTCCTTAAACTCTTTTGACTTGAGTGATTCTCGCAAATAAATCGTCCGACTTGTCGGATTAGGGATTTCGATTCCTACTGCGTGTTCCACCCCTTCAATCCCTGAAATCCTCACAGAGTTAGGACAACCAAATGCACAACCTATATTTGCCGCAAGCCTAATCAGTGGCTCAATCTTTTGTTGCGGGTCAATTTTAACCACATATTTACTAATCCTCGCACCATAGGAAACGGATTCGATTTCACCACGAATGCCGAAAGTTTTGAGAGTGCTATTCAATTTTTCAGTTCTAAAATCAGTCATAATTTCACCTTTCCATTTTCATATTGATTTAACATTTTGTAAAATGTGGAGCGAGTTAAGTTCATCATCGACATTGCTGCCGTTGCTGTAATCGTTCCGCTTTTCCAATAAAAATAAACCTCGCGCCAGTTTGCTGGGTATTCTATGGGAGGTCTGCCAAGATGTTTACCTTTGGACTTCGCGGCGGCTATCCCCTCAGCTTGTCGTTGCTTGATAGTCACCCGCTCTTGTTCCGCAATTGTTCCCAAAACTTCAATCAAGATATTATTTACCATCTCAAAAATCCACTCTTGTCCTTCGGGTAGTTCCATTAGGGTGGTCGGTAGGTCAAGCACTTTCAAGCGGATATTATGCGCCTTAAAGTATTCCAATTCTTCCTTTATGTCGGCTTTGTTGCGAGATAGACGGTCAAGGGATTTAATATAAAGAATGTCATCCATTCGCAACATATTATTTCGTAATGCCAAATAATTTTGACGATTGAAGTCTTTGCCGCTTTCCTTGTCAACGATTATATCGCGCTCGTCAATTCCTAAATCAATAAACGCTTTCAACTGTCGGTCAAGGTTTTGTTCCTTCGTGCTTACTCTCGCATAAGCAAATACTTTGTTTTTCAATTTGCAACACCCCCTTCCCCGATAGCGCCAAATCGGCGCTATCGGTAATTTATTTGTAAACCTATCAATCATTTACAAACATCCGTAAAGTCGTTTCCCAACCTTTACAAATGCAAAAACCTCTCAAAACTCCGTGTCCGTTAGGGTGTACCTTCGCAAACACTATTGAAAGGAGCGAGAGTCGGCATCTAACAATTCAAACCGACTCTCGATATAATCAAATTAGCTTGCCTTTTCGTAACCGAACTCATAAGCTGGATAGACAACCATTTCAATAAAGTGTATTTTCATATCCTTTGGGAAGTCAAGGTTGTCGAGTTCCGAAAAATATGTCAACTGTCCGACTGTCTGTTTGGCTCGTCCTTCGGCTTTGTGTTGCTTGCCTTTGCCTGCGTATTGTTCAAGCACACCGACAATGACTTTGGCGGCTTTGTTCGCGCTTGTGTTGGTTGGTTCTGCTCCGATTTCTTTGAGCATTTTTGCGACTTCCTTAATCGTCGGCAGCCTATCTTTCTTCGGGTCGGGAGCTTCCTACCAATCTTGCGGCAAAATTCACCCTTCCTGTAGAAGTTAGTCATATCACCGTGTACATCGCGCGCGAGGGTCATCATCGCCTCATAATGTTCCTTGTTACCTCCGGCAAGTTCCGCAAATTGCGGTTCAACTTCCGCAAGGTATTTCTGTAAATTTTTCATACAATAATCAATCCTTTCGTAATTAGTATTTTTGAAAAAAGCGGAGCGGTCAAGGGGTGTGCCTCAACCGTTCCCAAAATGAAAACACTACACAATATAAAGTTAATCCGTTTCCGGCTTACTGGCTTTTACAAAACAAGTTATACCAGAATCAAGCTCGCGCAAATCCCCGGACAATTTATGCGCGAATTTTTGAACGACATACAACAGGTCGCATATTTGATTCTTGTTTCGGTTGTTTATATCTTCGGCAGCCGCATTTTGCACGAACTCGCAAGCGTTCGCCAATATTGATGATTCAAATGTAATTGTATATGACTGCTCTATTAACCTTTTCCCATCATTCATGCGAATCCCCCTCGCTATTGTTTATGGGCTTAACACCTCGATAACCTTTTATGTACGCGCTGAACAAAATATCAACCATATCCGCGCAACATTCATCTTTCAAGTTCGGATTTACGTCAATAAATTCATCGGAACTTAATTTATCCGCGCCATTCTCCCTGTCGGATTCGCCCTTTTCGTATGCTTTATTAGCCGTACCAAACACAACCACGGCATAAGTCAACATATCTTGCAAAAGTTCCCTGTTTCCGTTTGCGAGTTCTTGAAGTCCCGGCGCAAGTTTTTCAAGCATATATTCCATACAGATAACGCCCTCTTTGAATCCCATATCGTAAGCGTTATACAAACCAACTGCCGCCGCAAATTGTGTTCCTGTCATTTCTTCTCCGTCTTTGGTATGCGCTGATAAAAACTGCTCTAATGTCAATTTTTTCATTAAAATCACTCTCCTATTATGTAATATTGAGGGCGGTTGCCGCCGCCCTCGGTTTATAAAATTCTACTCGCAATCTGCTGTCACACAGTTTTTTGTTGTCTGTCACGACATTTTAAGTTCCTAACGGTAACATAGTTTTTGTTTTACTCATTGTCAAAACCTCCCATAAATTTGAATTTGAGTGCGACTGCAACCGCTCTCATTTTTGTATAAATCTGCTCCCACACAAATTTTCTGTCGCCACACAGTTTTAAGCTCCTAACGGTAATTCAACAATACGAATGTCGGGCTTGCTTCCGTCCCACGCTGTCCAAGTTTTCCGCAACTCTGCCAACGCTTCCCGCTTCGTTGGATAGTCAATAAAGTTGCCGCATACCCATTCCCGCGCTATTAGTTCTTTATAAGTTCGCGGAACGTCATATCCTGCCGCTTCCATAATAATCCGCCCAATGTTGCGGAAGTTCTTTCCACTTACAAGCCTGTCAGCCCTCAAATATGTTGGCTTTCCGTATTCTTCGTGGTTTACTTGAACTTCAACGCCCCAATGTGCAACGCCCTTTTTATCGAACCACCGCGCCGCTAACACTTCAAAATCGTGGTAATATTTTTTCACGCCAACGCAACCCCTTTCAATGTGATAGTTTCCGTGCAATAATTTTCGCTGTCATAATCATCAAATAATGTTCCCGCGTTGTTGGCGTTTGCCAAAATATCCGCAAGTTTCGATTCTTCCTTGATGTATCTTTGAGTATTAAACATAATATAAACTCCTTCCAATTTATAAAATTATCGCCTTACCCTAATTTCCTATTAACACTAAATGCGTAAAATTGGCAAGCGTTGAGAATCACGACAACTATATACTCACGGAATCCCAAACGGTCTTTGCCGTAACATTCGGCAACTGACACCTCGACAACTTCCTCGCCCTTGTTTTCGTAATATGCGCGTTGTTCCTGTTTAATCGTGTGTAGCCGTTCCGCTTTGCTCATTGTAATTGCTCCTTTCAGTTTTTGAATTGACACCGGGCGGCTGACGTGGTATAATATAGCCAACCGCTCCGGCGGTGGTGTGAGAGGTCAACGCTCTACTCTTGGTCGGGTTTGGCGTTGGCTTCCTTACTTTCAGTTATTGCCGCAATCAATAAGACAATAAACGGTGTAATCATTAAGGCGATACAAAAACTAATTCCCCACACATTCATTACATAACCCCCTTACGCTACTTGAAATCTTGCGCTAACTGATGACTTCGCGTAAGTTTCATATACTGCCGGATTCTCTGCTTTCAGCCTCGTTGTGTCAAGCCGTTTCGATTCAACCAACTTGTACTTGATGGAAAATTCCCCGGCTTGCAGCTCGTCAACCTGTCGCGTGTCCATCTCTTTAATCATTGATTGTTTCAGCGCGTCCGCTTGTGCCTCCAGTTCTTTAATCTCTGCTTGTATTAGTCTGTAATCCCTCGCTGTGATAGTGATTTCGTGTACTGACATTGTAAATGCCCCTTTCGTGTTTTTGGTTAAGCGGTGAAGTGTTGATGTGCTTAACTCTTAATATTATTATACCATTACGGAAGTAGATTTGTCAACCCGTAATATTGCACAAAAATACCATTACGGAATTGTGCATATTGCATATTGACGGAATGGTATATGTTGTGATATAATATTATCGTGGGAATATTCACCCTAAAAAGGCGCACCCGTAACAATAAATTATAAATATTAGAGGAGGTAAAAGAATGGCAATAAGCAAGGCGCAACAAAAGGCAAACGCAAAGTATAACGCGAAGGCTTATGACAGAATCGAAATGAAAATACCGAAAGGCAAGAAGGACATTATCAAAGAACACGCGAAAGAATATCAGCCGGAAGTCGGAGAGGTTGGAACATTGGGACACACTCCGGCGGGAAGTATGACAGGCTTCATCTGCCGGGCAATAGATGAAACGATTGCGCGGGATTTGGAGCGTAGCGAGGGTGTCGGGGGCAATTCACATTTGCAAGGAACACCGGAAGTTGGCGCGGAGGGGTAGCACATCACCCTCACTGCCCACCTTAGAAATAGGGCAGTGAGGGTATGAAAACATTTCCGCATTATATCAAATTTGCAGAATCAGCCACATCCACAAAATGCGATTATGGCAAAAGGGATTACAGTAAATTATAAAACTAACAGAGGGGAAACAAGGAATGGGAATACCAAATTATCTTTGGGATTACAAAGAATTGACGGCGGCAGATTTGCCAACAAAAGTGCAAAAATTCATAGAGATTATGGATATTGATTTAAGTGCAATACAATTTATCCACTTAACGGCTAATCCAAATGGCGGTTACTTCAAGACTTTCACACGCTCCGGAGAAAATCCACTAGGAAGCTATGTCAGGCACGAAAACGCTATTTATCTTATAGGGCGGTTAAAAGTCGGCGTTATTATACACGAAATAATGCACTATTGCTTTGATGTTTATGAAATAGATGCAAAGGCTATAAGCGAAAAGTATGTAGAAAAATATGGCAACAATGCGTTATCAAACTACGCTGTTGTTAATATGTTGGAAGCAACCAAGAAAAAGAAATTTATACACGATGATAATTTTGAATCCGCAAAACACGCTTTAACACAAGACGCCCTCGATGATTATTTCAATCACAAATGGGATGAGGTTCTTTGTGAAATAGTTGCGGTGTATGGACGGCGCGGACAATTTGATAAAATAAAAGAATTGTTTGACGAAAATTGAATTGAAAATATTTTGAAAAAACACTTGACAATACAACAAAGAAGTTGTATAATGTGATTACAACGAAAAAGTTGTATTGTTTTCCTAAAAAGGAGCATAATATGAATGTATATCGCTACAAAACATCGGGCGGCAAAGATTTGATTCTTGACTACATTGAGAAACTTAGTAAAGATGAGAAAATTGACGGTTTGAATGTACTTGATTGTTTTCAAAAAGACAAATTAGACGAATTAAACATTAAGAAATGGCAAGGCAAAGTTTGGGAGGTATATTTTTACAAACATAATCGAATTTTCTATGTTGCCATTGAGGACACAGATGTTTATTTGCTCCATGCTTGCCGAAAACAGAAAAACAAAACCGAAAAAACAGATAGCGAAACAGTTATCAAAAGAGCCAAAGAGTTAGGCGAAGAATTATCGAAAAAATTTATTTAGTGAGGTGAGAGTTATGCCATTTGAAAAATTAGATGTTAAGAAGTATATTGACGATTCGTTGAACGCTGACCCCGAATTAAAGCAGATGTGGGACGAGAGCAGGATGGAGTATGCCGTATTAGGTGAATTGGTTAAACTCCGCAAACAAAAGGGAATTTCACAAGTTGAGTTGGCTGAAAAATCGGGCAATAAGCAACAAGTTATTTCAAGGATTGAAAATAAGGAGAATAGCCCTACACTTAAAACTTTGTGTAGCCTTTTGGATGTGTTAGATTATGATATTCAGTTTGTGCCACGCCGTGAGAGCGTAAAAGTTCCGTAAATTTGTAGAAACTTTTGCAGACGAGAAAGGAAGAAACAGGGTGCGGAATACGGCGTGAAATTAGCCGTTTTTGAGCCGTTAAATTGCTCGGCAAAGAGAAAAGTTGTGTTTGAGATTAAGAGTGGAAAATAACCAGTTTTAAGGGTTGATTTGAATGTGTTTAGATTTAGTCACGATTTCACGCGATTTTTTATGAATAAATATAAAAACATCACAAATAAATGTTGACATATAAGGGTTTGTGTGCTGCTCTGACAAAGGATTATTGGTAATCTGCCCTAAATTGCGAAATGGTCTACAAAATGTCTACAAAATGTCTACAAAATCCGCATCAAAATTTATCGTTTATAAATGGGCGTTTGTGAAAAATCATGCCGCAATGGTCGGTTGAAATGGTTGGTACAAAAGGGGTTATGTGTTTTTAACTATTTCAATGATAAGCTAAATGTGACATAGAAATAATTCCTGCAACTCCTTTATCCCCGGTTCAAATCCGGGTGGTGCCTCCAAATTGAAATCCTTTATTCTCAACTGTTTATGAGGATAAAGGTTTTTTCTTTTTTCCCTAAAATCTCAAATGTCCATGCTTTTGTCTATGCTAATCGTCTATGTTCTAAAGTTGTAAATTTCTCATTAAGACGATCAGCAATCCCTTGTTTGGTGTCCATATTAAGGTTGTCAAGGTAGATGTTTGCTGTGGTTTGTATGTCACCATGCCGTAGCCAAATTTGAATATCTTTTAAATCGAAGCCAAGATATTTAAGGTATGCAGCCGATGAGTGTCGCAAATCGTGGAAACGAATTACAGGCAAATTATTTCGTATCAAAACTTTTTTGAAATGCTTTGTGACATAATTAGGTGGTATAAGTTGTCCGTTTGGACGAACAAAGATATACCCCTCATCAATGTAATCGTTTGGTTGTAACAACTTGTTTTGTCTTTTCTTTGCGATTAGCCGTTTGAACGTGTTAGCTACAATATTAGGCATCGGCATCAAACTGTCGCTACTCTCATTCTTTGTGGAATCCTCTTTGTGAATTTTCGTCCCCATTTGAACCGTCGTGTGTGAGATGTCGAAAATATCGCTATCAAAGTCAATGGCAGTTTCTTTTATTCCCAAAACCTCCGAACGACGCAATCCAAAAAAGAGCGTGGTAAAAACGACTTCTTCAATGGGGTCGCCCTCAAAAGCGGCCAACAATTTGTCAAATTGTTCTTTTTTGTAAGGTTTCGCTCCCTTGAATTTTATCTGTTTCGGCATATCAATCCCTTGCATCGGGTTAAACGCAAGTAGCTTTTGTTTAACGGCACTATCAAGGCATTTTGAGATATTCCACAAGTGCTTTTTAACCGTATTTGGTGATACCTTTTTGAGTTTGAAATTCATGTATTGCTGAATATGGAGCGGGGTTAATTCTCGAACTTTTAATTTCATTGGTTTATAGAACGGAATAATTTGATTATAGATTATTAGTTTATAACCATCGTATGTAACGCCCTTGATAGATGGTCCTAAAATCTCTAACCATTCTTTGAGAAAGTCCGTGAATAGAATATCTTTGCTCAAATCCACCTTGTTTTGTTTGTATTCAGCCAATACTTCATCTTTTCTTTCTTCTGCCCTCCTCTTGTTGTTTCCTTTGACCGGAATATCGGTTGTTATCCACTTCTGAACTTTTTTACCCGTATTTTCAGCCTTGAAGCGAAGCAGTATAAAGTAATTCGGTCTATCTTTCTTGATGTGTAGCGTTGCTGTCATAGATAATCATCCCTTCTTAAATATAATAAAGAAAGTCCTACCTACGCTAAAATTAATCCGAAACTAATTTTAGCATAAACAAGACATTTATTCAAGTGAAATTATTTTATTTATAGTTCAAAATAAATTTCTCAATTATATAAATTTTGGGTATTCTATACTCTCGCCCAATATGTATGGGTGTTCCGAAATCACCGTTTTGAACTGATTTATAAATGGTGTTTTTACTAACTTTGAAGATTGCAGATAAATCTTCAACATTGAGCAAATCGCCGTAGCTTGATAAAAATTCTTGTTTATCCTCGTAGTGTTTTAGTGGCTTTGGCGTCGTTTCCTCACTTTCTCGCATTTCTAATTTGTAAATAATAATGCCCTCCCGAATAAAAAATTAGACAAAAAATCCTTAAATATCTACACTTAATCGTAATCATAAAATACTCAAGGATTTTTCATCGGTATTAATATAACATACATTTCGGGCGACTGCGTGCTGTATTTTTAAAAATTTTTATCTTATTTTACTGCCATTTACGTAATAAGATTGTTTCTGATTCTTCTCTTCATACCTCTTCGAGCTAATCCCGAGAAAAATTCCCAAGAAAGCGTCGACGGCGACGATAGTTCCGACGACTTGTTCCGCGTACGGAAGATTCCAAACGCTAGTCAAGGCGAAATATAAAGTGCCTAACGCGGGCAGGACGTACACTGCAATCCATTTAAGAATATCATATGTTCTATTATTCATATAACTCACGCCTTTCCCGGCTCAATGCCGGCGTCTCTTAACTGTTTTTCGTAAATATAACACAAAAGGCGTGTTGAAATGATGCAAGGTAATTGTTGGCGTTCCGCCAACCATCATTATAACATTTTCGAGTCAGCTTATCGTTTTTAGCTTTGTATTCTTCCAACAACACGTTAGCGTCATCAAGCATTTTTTTGATTCGGCGATAATGATCCATCGCGCCGTCAGCCAACTCTTGCATCCCTTTATTGGTCGTCCGCATACCGGATAATCGATTTCTTTTATAGTGAACGATTGCGTAAAACAACGCGGATATCCCGGCAAGCCCGCCTAACCAATTCCAAATTTGATTAAACCAATGTAATTCGTGCTCGTACACGTCAACGCCCTCCTATCGGAATATAATTTTGACCAATTTATCGTTCTTTTGAACAACTCGGTATCCGCCGGTTTTCGATGAGGTCGCGATGCCGTCGGTGCCGGGCATACAAAAGCCGTTGACTTCACAAGTTCCGTCAGATATAACCCAAAGTTGACCGAGCATTCCGACCGGCGCCCATTCAGGTCGCTCTTCTCTCGGAATATAATCCATACTGGAATCCCATTCCGGGTTAAGTTTCAATTGCCGTTCAACACACGCTTCGCGTATAACTTTATATTTCCGCGCCCGCTCTTTCGGACGTCTTTCAAGAGCCTTCACATCAACGTTTTCCGACGAACGCGTTGGAATAACTTCTTCGAACGCGAATTCCGATATCCGTTCAACGGGCCATAATTCCGGTTGTAATATAACATCTTCTTCGTCAAAATATTCGCGCTCTTCAGAGATTTCTACGTCATGCGTGATAATCCGTCCGAAATCGTCTCGCAAATATTTATGTACCCAGTGCAGACACCCGCTATCGCCTAACACAGAAGGCATCCCGGATATGACGCCTAAAATATAATCATCTTTGGAAGTTGCAGGCCGTATTTTATTACCCTCCAACGTAACAAATCGCCCGACGCGATCTTCATTTTGAAGGTTACCATCCAACCACTCAAACATCTCCGCATAATCTGCCGCGGTATTTTGAGATAATGTCCCCATCAGTTGCGCATTTCCGTTCGGACGCACTGAGAACGCTAACGAGGGATTCCCTTCGTGGGTTCCATTAGCGACCGAAAACGAATGCGCTTCCGGCGAAACCCCGAAACGTCCGACAATAAAAGCATTTTGATGCCTGGCGATAGTGCGTTGCCCGCCGGCCGCTTGGTTTTGGTCACCTATCGCGACACCTTGACCGAACACGAAACTTCCGGGCCCCCACGCCAATAAACCGTTTTCTAGCAATAACGCTATCCCGTCAGCAGGCGCGAACAACGCCATGCTAGAAAACCATGGATCAATTTCGGCCACCAATATCGCGGTTCGAGTACCGCTTGTCCAAGTTATCACCCTACAATTGCTGATTCTTATCGCTGTATCATTTGCGGCTACGCGGTATCGGAGACGAACCCGATTCCCGACTGCCAAAGCGTTTGTCGGAAGCGTTGTCGGTAAAACGACAGTGAAACGTTTCGTGTCATTGTTCCAATTAATCGAATTAACATCCCTTGTCACTGTATAGATTTCACCGGAATTAGCGGCGAATCCTAAATTGCCGCCGACAAACCCTCTGTTAACCGCCATAGCGTTGGCTCCAAACCTAACAGCGCCACTATTCATAGCCGCCGAATGCGAACCATCTTCTACAAAACCGTTATTAAACGATGTTGAAAACGATTGTCGATTTCGAGGGTTTTCTGAAGTATGACTGACAAAATTTTGTGGATTAAAAAGGATAGGTCTAGCGTTTAACGTGTCAGTCCAGTTCCAACGAGTGTTTACCATGCCGTGAATCTCGACACGAACCTCTACTGTAGACTCGTCAACCCATAGCGGAATCGGCGTGTTGATAGAATCGTTAATCACTAATAACCTGCATAATAACGAATTCCCCCATGTGCCGAAAATGGTTTGATGATTTAGAATTTGGGTTATCCGCACAACCTGCCTCGGAATCGTATCAGACCATGATTGATTCCAAGACCCGTCATGGCCGCTCCATGTCGCTGAGATAACCATGTCGTCATTAACTGCGAAATCGACACCGTCAGGGACTAAGTTTATATCATTTTGAGCTAATATAATAGCGTTTCGAGTGCAATCCCATGACGTCCCTATGTCTATCCAAGCACTGCTCGGATGTGCGGGAATATCTCTTCCGATGTAGCGGTTATTGCCGTGTACAGTCAAGTTATTACCGTTTATGATGTTGTCATTACCATGGACAACGTTGTTATTTCCACGAACCACATTTCCCGTGCCGTAAATAAGGTTATTGGCTCCGCTTACGAATAATTGCTGATTAACCGGCGACGGCACGGGTAATCCTTCGGGAAACGGAATGTCGCCGGAGCCAAGTATATCAACACCGCCGACGGTCCGAATATTTTGACCGGAAATTAGCGTTGACTGTCTTCCCGCGGCCCACGAAGCGTCCTGCGCGTCGACGTAACCTTTACGAGTTAAGTCGTTATCGGCGGTTGGCGTTCGCGTAGAGGTGATGTTGTTTGCGCCCATCGTAATTGCGCCCGTCATCGTGCCGCCTGAGAGTGGAAGCCGCTCATTAACGCGAGCTTGCAGTTTTCGAAACGCATTTGTAACCGAATCGCCGACCGCAATGTTTCCGGCTAATATCGCAACGTTGTTTAGCGTAGTCGCAAGAACGTCGGTAGCGAACGCGCGCCAAGTTTTATCGCCGCGCCAATATTGGGTTGTTGTTCCGGGAGTTATTGTTGGTTCTCGCCATGAATATGCTTGCTCTGCCGTCGTTTGAACGCCGTCAATACGTTGATTCAAACGATTCTCCGCTCCTAAGACGTTAGACTCAACCCAACTTCTACGAGTTACGCTATTCGCGACGGGCGGGTCGGTTGTTCTTGTGATGTCGTTCGTCCCCATTGTGATCGCGCCGGTCATTGTGCCGCCCGCGAGCGGTAACCTCGCAAGCACTAACGTATTAAGTTTCCTAAACGCTTGGGATATTGTATCACTCGTAGTTAACGCGCCGGTCAGAGAAGTGACACTGTCTAATGTTCGCGATAATACGCTTGTCCGAAGATTTTGCCAAGTTTTATCACCGCGCCAATATTGGATATTTTGCACGGTTTGTGACGTAGAACTGGCGGCGATTCAAGGTTCTAAAGTGTCAAGTTCAGCGTTAACGGCAGATATAGCGTCATGGATGGCTTGTCTCATATCGCGACCATATATAGCGGTTTGAATCGTCCGAAGCCAGTTAGTAATATTAGCCATTATCAGTCGCCTCCCCGTCAGTCAGCATAAATTCCAAATTAAGAATTTCTTCACCGTTTAGAAGCCCGATAACTTCAGAATATAACATTGTTATGATTGGGATTTCTTGCTCTACCTCGCTTATAGGCCGCATTTGTTCCTCGAACTTTTCCCAGTTCGGACTATCGGGATTAATAAATTTAACATTCGATTCGTTGTCAGTTTCACCTAATTCGTTAATCAAAGCGTCCCGAAACTTGAAATAATCCTCCAAAGCGTTTGTAATTATTCGAACATTTCGCGCGCAAATATACCCGACTTTATCACGATGCGGAAGAATCGGTCTCATCGCAGCAATCATCATTTCGAATTGTAAATTTGTCCGTTTCATTTGATTCACATCCCATCTGAATTTGATGTCGGAATGGTCTGTTAGGACCTTCCAATATAACGTGCGGATAATTTTCCATGAAATCAACCTTTCTAGGGAACTAAAAATCCGTTTCGGAACCTTAAATTCCAAGTTCCGCCATTCGGAGCCTGAACACTAACAACTTGACTAACCCCGTTCACGGCGCCGCCTGACATATCGTCAATCCAAAAATTTCGAGAAGTCCAATTATGCCCGTCAATATCACAGCCGATATTTAAACGGTCTGCTTGACTAAACCCGGTCATCGCGTGCGCTACGTAAGCTAATTTGACAACGTAAATCGTTTCATTCATAAACCGGCGCGCGCCCCATGTAATATATCGGTTATTGTTATCAGGTCTCGGGTCTAAGTCCATAGCCATCCCGCGCCACGCGTTATTAGCAGCCCAAAATTGGGCTCGGAATGTACCGACATTATCGTCTAAACCGCGACCTCGGCGAAATTCCAATCCATGCGTACTAAGCCGTAATCCGTCATTAGATAAGTCCCAAGCACTTATTTCAAACCCGCCTATATTCCCATGCTGCGCGGTTAATTCGCCATGTTCGTTCACATGAAAATTAGGTGTGTTATTCGACGACGTCCCTAACCTAATTTCGCCGCGGCGCATAATTAATTGACCCGTAGTTAAGTTCCATTCTACGTTCGGACTTGACACCCATTGAGACCCGTTCCACCAAGAAGTTCGGGCGATAGATTCCAATCGTCCGCCGCTGATACGGTCTGCGGACATTGTGCCCGCTGTAATAGCGTTCGCCATAATATGACCGTCCATCGTAATCGCGGCGTTCCTGAACGTTCTGCCGCCGTCAGCGGAGTACGCGAACCCGTTAATGTTCCATAACCATAACCGCGTGTTCGACGGCCATAGGTCCCAAGTTCCGATTCCCGAACCCGCTTGAAATTGGGTATTATCAGCTATCGCTAAAAATTGAGACCCGAATCGATTAACGTCCATCGTCACAACACCGCGAGTTCGTAAATTCATAACATGGTTCGCGTTCTCTTGCGCGATTTGCGTGATTTCAGAACGGTTCGGCAAACTTTCGATTCGCTTTAATATCGAGGAATTAACCGACCTTGTCCGTGCGGATAGTGAACTGTTTTCAGGCGGAGTTCCGAGAATATATGTTGAATTTTCGGGTTTGTCGAGCTGAATATTTAGTTGGGTGACCGGAAACATTCGGTCCATCCCATGAGGCTTCGAAATACAGCGAACTTCGTTATAGATATCGATAGACCGCGCGTCTCTGCCTAAATACCGAAGGTCAACGGCATTAATTTCGATAACTACATCTTTAAATATAACTTCGGCAAGATATTCTTCGGCTCGGTTTCGTAATTCGATAGGGTCTGTAACATTTTCGAACGAAACAGGTTTCTCGATCCAGCCATATTTGGAAACCGCGGGTTCATAGGCGACATACGGACCGCCGTTCGGCGTTAACCCGTCAGCCCCCGTCGGAACAATAACCGTCGCGAAATCGGTCATGTCCCAATGTCGGGTAAAGTCGAGCAAATTATCACCGAACCGAATCTCTTGCGCGGTAGCTAACGGAAAGTCGGAAACATAATCCAGAATTCTTCCCCCGGGCATTTTTCTGATTATCAAATGACCGCCATATTCGGAAACCACTTTATCTTTTAGGACCGATAACGTCTTTTCGCCGCCTTGTAATTCGAATGTTCCGGTTTCATGAACCATAACCGCGCCTAATTGGAATTTTTGCCATTCCGCTAATCCCCATTTTGAATTGTGGGTATTAATGAGATGTTCTAAAAACTCTCGAACAGTCATCGACGTCGATTCCATGGTCGCTTGGGTAGTATCATTCAGATACGCCAACTCACCTTCACATTTTAGGATACGGTGATTGAGGAAATTCTTAGTTTCGTCAATGATTCGCCCGGACCATATTTCGATATCGTCGCGATAAACAGTTATCTCGGAAGAAAGACGTTCAAGCACGTCGTACCCGGCGTTCCCGACGGGTAATGTGATATCAAACGTGCCCGCCGTATTATCTTTCATCTGCAACCTCGGATTCAAGCCTTTATGCGCCTCTGTCAAGTGAGTATCGTTATAGATTGTAACGACTTTGTCACCTTGCCGACCTGTTACTGTGTACATTCTACAACCTCCCCGCTTGGTAATCAATGTCAAGAACCCCGTTTCCACGAAATGTCATTGTGTAAGTGTCGTTTCCGAAAATGACCAAATCGTGCATAACATTTAACCCCGGACGAACTGTCGCCGTAAGGTTTAAGCCCAAAAATTCATTCCTAAAATCGACGGAAAGGTGCGAAACCCTATCCGTCGGAACCCAGTAAAATGTCGGAACTATCGGAGCATTACCAAAAAAATCGCCGTTTGATGAGCCGAACGTTTGAGTGAGTATGCCCGAGATATTGATACCATTAAATTTCTTATCTTTAATAACACCGTTATCAAAGTTAAACGGGTCCCAAAGCCAAGCTTCACCCGGTGTAAATATAGACCATTTATGCGGATTCACCCGATATGAAATGGTGATTTCAGACCAAGTATCGGCGGATTTCCAATCACTTACCCAAAATCGCCCTTTATACATCCATTGTTGATCGTCAAACAGAATCGCGGTTAACTCCTGTCCATGAATAAACGCCATAATTTCCGAATAACGTTCATGCCAAGGTTTGTAGTCGTTCATAACCCGAAACGTCCAAGAACCTTCCCGGTCGTTATAGGTCGGGAACCCTGTAAGAGATTCCGAAATGTCTAAAGCCCCGTTTCCGCCGGGAATATTTATAAAGTTGGTTTTGGGCGACGGCGGCGAGAAAATGGGGCGTTCTTTCGAAAGAATCTTAAAATCGTCCCATGTACACTTCCCGCCCCATTCTTTTTCTATAGCTATCCCGTTGTCATCGTATGTGTAGACGTAGAGAGGGTCGTTACTCCGAAAAAATCGTATAGATTGAATCAAATTACTCCCCTCCCGTTCAAGTTAGATATTCCACCAAGCGCGCTATCCATCCCCGGCGCAATCGCGCCAACAAGCGCGCCCGAATCCAGCACAACGCCCATAGAACCTAATTTGTTAACCAACATATCAAATTTTTGGTCTAGCGAATCTATCGCGGAAACTAAAACACTATTCGTTTTCGCGTTTTCGTCCGAAATTCGATTTAAGCACTTTTCAAACATAGTGCCATTTTGATTTCCGATAGAGGCAGTAACTCCGAGGCTCATGCCCCTTTTCGCTTTAAAAGCGCCGTCGATATGATTGAGCCCGCCATACACATTATCAAGGTCTAACACAGGTCGGATAGTCGGTTGAATGTCCATATCGCTATTAACAATGTCGTTCACTATCAAGATAGCCTTTTTCATCACATCAATAACGTCATGCCCTATATCTTTCGTCGCGTCAACCACAGATTTCCCTAATCTGACAATACCTCGAATCCAACCTTTATCCATCATCTCGCCAAAATTCTCAAATACTCGTGACGGTGAGTGAATCCCTAAAACTTTTCGTACAACGTCAATAGTATTTTGCGCGAGCTGCCCGATTTCACTAACTAACTGCCCGCCTGTATTTCGAACTCCTTGTTTCAGCCCGTCTACCATATATCCGCCAAGCGCTTCCCATTCCGAGTCTTGGATTATTTGGTTTACGTTTTTCGCAAGCTTGCGAAACTCCACTTCCGTCGGAGGTCGAACCGTACCAATCGTTTCAGCCCATTCGCGAGTCATCCGAGCAATCTCGGCATTCGTATCACGCCGAAGTGTTTGCATCTCTTCGTTAAACATCCGCCGATAATTCTCTAATTCACGACGTGACTCTCTTTCCAATTCTTGAATCTCGATTTGAGTTTCACGCCGTAATCCTTCAAGTTCACGAGTAGCTTGATTACTAGCAAGCGTATACTTCTCCTGCCAAAGTCGTACATAAGACGCTAATTCGGTGTTAGTTAAACTGTTAAGCGCTTCAATCTCAGCGCGCGCCGCCGGTCCTTTTTCGCGTAAATATTCAATTAAAGCTTGGTTAACACCACGACCTGCTAACTGATCTAACTGAGCTTGCCAATCCCTGAATTCGTTAACTTGACCTTGTAAGTTACCGAGCAAATCGGTACCTGACACAGTGTCTCGTTCCCGAACCGCGTCAAATAAGCCCCAAGTATTAACCAACTGTCGGGTTCGGCGTTCCAACTCCTGAGCGTACCTGTCGTTCGCCCGCTGAATATCTTGTTGTAACCGCTCATTAACCCGTCGTGCATTATCAGCATGTAAATATAAATCGTCCGTAAGCCACGAATCCACCTCACTCCACCATGTGCTCTTGGTCGCAGAATCAAATCGCTGCTGTATCACCGCCAAACCCTTGTCATTTATCTCAAACAGCGTGCAACTGTCATAAATTGGGTGGTCGCAAATATATAGCTGACCGTACATTGATAAATAAATATTCGGTTTTTCGTAGTGATACCGCATAATTTGCTCCTTAAATCAAAAAAAGTCCCTGATTTCAGGACTTTTCAATCTTTATTCATTTTCATAAACATCTTCGTATCTCTCGCCCGGAAATTCTTCAGGGAAATTAGCGTCTTCGCGCCAAACATTGTCGTTATCCATATCCTGACCGCCGTACACCTCCTCATAAATCTCGGTTTGATCCGCGTAATCTTCTATATTTACAGAATAATTACATTTCGGACAAACCAGCACCTCATCGTCTGTCTTTTCCATCTCAGTTCCGCAATCATAACATTCGTAGTTCATATATCACCCCTCCGTAATTGAAATTATACAATTTTCGCCGGATTAAGTCAATACTTGCAAAACGAAAAGGCGTTTTAACTTATGCCTTCTCGTTTTTGGAACTTCTACTTTTTCGTCGGTCTAAAACGATTAAATAATCCTCTGAATGTTGTCGACGTGTAAGTCCCCTCTTGCTCAAACTTAAATCCCCTATGCATCCAGTAAGCATAGAATATCAACGGAATCATAATTTCCGCCGCCACTATACCAAGTTTGAAATATCGCTCTTTTTCCATGTCGTTCGATTGATTCCATTCTGCCGCACGTCGTGCGTGCTTCTCGTCAAACTCCATTTCATTTTTAGTTTCGTCGATTTTCAACCGATAAAGTACAGCAACCTCATTAATCGCCGCCGTTTTTTCTTTACTCCCCGTTTGCAAGGCGGATAAGCTATTGAGCTGAGTATTAATCACCTCTTCTAACATTTCTCTCGAATTTTTATCCATTTCTGTCTCCTCCTTTCAAAATATAATTAGTTCCATAAAAGGGCTTGTTATTTCCGCGGATAAAGGGTTTGAGCAGCGCCGACATTTTTACACGCTATTAATATATCACACTTTTCAGGCGACTGCGTGCTGTATTTTTTTAAATTTTCGTTAAATTTGTGGGGCGGGATGTTGCAAATTGGAGTGTAATGTGGTAGAATTAGTAGTTGGGGTGACTTTTAATATGATATATATTTGTGATTCATGTAAGTTTTTATTTCGGCGAACAGATGAACCGACGACCTGCCCTGATTGCGGCTCGGAAAATATCCGCGAGGCTAACGAAGAAGAAAATTTGGAATTTGAAGAAAATAAAAAAATGCACGGAAGGTAGAAAATAAGTCCCGCTTTTTTAAGCGGGACTTATAACGTATATGGGTTATGTGTGCGATTAATTATTTAGTTTATACTTATTACAACTGTTCGTGTATCCTCATCCCACTCAACATCAGCGCCCGTAGCCTCGGCGATAAACCGAAGTGGCACCATCGTCCTTTCGTTATGCAACATCGCCGGAGCGTCGAGCGTCACATCCTCGCCGTTGATGTAAGCCGTCGTGCTATCGATAGGAAGCTCAATCCTAACATCGTCATTTTCACCGATTGCTGTTCGTGTGTCGTTGTCCCACTCAACTTCCATATCCAACGCTTCGAATATGGCACGAAACGGGACAAGAGTTCGGTTGTCGATGATTATAGGCGAAACATCAAAGTCCACCCGTTCGCCGTTTAATGTAACGGTGATTTCGTTGGGGTTTGGAGGCGCAATGTCGCCGCCCGATTGGCTATCATTTATATTCCTAAGAATCGGCAGTTTGCCATCCTCGATAATCCACGCTTCCGCACACCAACCGTCGCCGTGCCAATTATCTGCGTTGAGCCAAAAATCGGCGGTTAAGGCTTCCTCCATGCTTACATCTTCGCCATCTATTTGGTCGTGACCGATATTTAGTGTTTTATCAATGTCACTCTCTATAACTGTCATTTTCGCAAACGCATAATTAGTTGTAAGGTTGTTGACATTCATAGGATGCGAAGGCATTGCAACACTAGCGTTAGTGTTTAAACCAACAATGCGTCCAACATTTGCATCTCCTATTACTCTTGAATTAAGTGCGGCAACATTGAATAAACTCACAAAATAAATCGAATTCCAATCAACGCCTATTTCGCCCGCAACGCCGCCGACATTTGTTTCACCATTAACCTCGCCTACGGTATAACTATTCAGTATATTCCCGCTAAAAACAAATCCGACTAATCCGCCGACATTTGTTTCACCGTTAATAGTTGCAATTGAATAACTATTCTCAATGTCAGCGATTGCGATACTTCCCACCAATCCTCCAATATTATTATTGCCGTTTATAGTTCCTGTAAAACAAGAAGCTATTATTACAGAATCGCCATTACTTCCTAGATTTCCGACCAAACCGCCAACGAAGGAAACACCGCTTATCGTTCCCGAAACAAAAACATTATATAATTCTCCGGACAACTCTCCCGCGACGCCGCCAACAAGTGTAGTGCCATTTACGTTTACATCAACCAGACTTAAATTTTTTACAACCCCACCTCTTATGCGCCCAAAAAGACCTGATGCTTCAGAATCTGACACATAAGAACGATTAATATAAAGTCCGGTAATAGATCGATAGTTCCCGTTAAATGTGCCATTGAAACTTATTTGTGGTTCTGCAGGCGGCATACCGCTTACGTAAGAGGATGTCAAATCTCCGTTGTTTACGATGGATATAGGCATGTTTTCACTTGAAAGGTGATTCAACCCCCAACCAGTTCCAATTGAGATCCAACCTCTACCATCATTAAAATTCACACCGAAATCGGATAAGTCAATATCTGCGCCGAGGGTTACTACCTTTCCCTCAAAATCAATTCTACTATTAACAAGCACAGATAAACCCGCCAGTTGTTCGGCTGTATAGATAGTAAATGAGGTTTCATTTACGTTGTACCAACTTGTGTCAGGCGTTGGCAAGCGTTGTTCAGACGCATTTGAAACACCTATCATTCCGCCTGTTATAGAGAATAGCGATATCATTAAAATTAAAGATATAAATTTTTTAACCATTTGCAATCAACTCCTCTTTATAATACATCATATAATAAATGCTCATGAAAGTCAACTTCTTTACAAATTGAACAATTGAGTATTCACAAATTGCCGAGATATAATATTAGAACCATAATGCACTGTAATTTCTACTGGTTGCCCAAAGTTAAACGCACGGTTAGTCTGTATTGGGGTTCTGGATTCACGCAGCGTTATATTTTGAGCTATTACAGTGTTATTTATTCTAACAGACACGTTTCTTCCTTGATGTGAACCTGTACCTGATAAATAAATCCTACCAATGGTAAATTGCGTTGATGTTTGTCCTGAAATATGGGTAGATATTATTACTTCAGGTAGAGGGTTTCTAATTTCTACTTGCATGGAGTTAGACCTAACTCCGCGTACGGTCATAGTGATGCCGGTTGCCACATCTCGAACACCTTGCTCTAAACTATAATTGTTTGGGTGTCTTCGAGGTTCGTAAAAATTTGTGTTAGGATTTGTATTAGGTCCAAAGACGGAATGATTTCTCGCTCCGGCTCTAAAAAAGTGATCGCCCGCATCTCTCCAAGTAGGATCCCGGCGCAAATCCAAGAAGCTACGACGAGGATTTGAATCATTAAAACCATCTGCTTCTACAACATCAACTAATCTCCGCCGCCAATTAGCATTATCCCTATTGTCTGTCCTACGCATACTTTCATCAATATGGAATACCATAACTCCACCAATATTATCTGCTGTAGACAGAGATAGCCACCTATAGAGTCCTGCATCCCACCTGCTTGTAGTTGCCATCCGCCTATTTTCAATCAAAAAATATTGTTGGTTGCATACAGGGCTATTTACTCGCAAAATGTTTGAGCGAAATGCAGTTAAGTTATTAGAATCAAAAACGTTTACATTGCCAATCCAAGGATCACTTCTTTGATTTATTACAGTTGGAGTTGCATATCCCAATGCTATTCTTGTCCATGCACTCAGTGCAGTTGGCGTACTTCCAGACGGTAAGTCATACCACGCCGAATTGCGTTGTCGGGCACTAAACGCACGTTAATCGCACGCGATTGAGCAATTCCGTAACCCGCGGGATTCTCCGGTGGTGGATTCTTCACGAACAGGTTGAGAACCGCACGGTCATTGCCTCGACCGGACGCGTTCAAAATTCCCGCAATTTCCGCCGAACTCAATTCAAATCTCATAAGTGTTTCTCTGTACGCGCCGCGAGTATTGCTCGACAAATGGTTTTGTCCAATTACCAATTCGTCAATTTCATGCGGCACATTTCCGGCTCCGCCTGCCGCTATTTCCGCTCTTGTTCGCGCACTTGTGCCGGTATCACTGCGCACAAATAGATCCACTGCAGGAGCACGCGTAGATACGGCGACCGTTGGCGGTGGAAAAGTTCCGGGTATGGTTAAATACGGTCTTCGGTTTTCGGGCGTTGAATTTCTATATGCCAACGCAATCATAAGACCGTTCTCTCTTAGGTTCGACAAAACAAACGCAAAACTTCGCGCGTTAGGATTTTCGGTAAAATATCTTTGTAACGGCTCGGTCAAGTTGAAACTAACAAAATCATTAACCGTCACGGGCGAAGTTTGTGCCGGATTACGAATGACACACGAAGTCGCGTCAGGTCGCACAATATAGTGCCTAAAATGTTCACGCGCCGTAATTCCGGCTCTAAAAGCATCGTATGCGCTCATCCATGAGCCGAGTTGCCGCGGACTTGCAAGGCTCAGATGAGTTGTGTTGACAACCCCCGCCCTGTCAGCAGGCAATAAATGTAAATCAATATGTCTCTGAGCTGCTCTGCCGACAGTTTGAGTAATAAATAAATTAAACCTTACGCTGTCCTCGCCAACGCCCGAAGTATTCATAATTGAATGGATTACCGCGGCTCTTTCTGTCGGATCGATAGGCAAATCAAATCTAACAAAAGTTTCACGATGTGCGCCTTCGTCGTTGGTTGCGGCATGATCCATACCTATCACCAATTGATTGCCTTGGTTAGGACTTTGCCAAATAAGTCCGTTTGCGTTCGGCTCGCGGTATGAAGCAGCATCTCGTGGGCGCAACCCTCTGTCATGACGTACAAACAAGTTTGCCGCCGGATGAAGGGTGATTTCCGGTCCGGAATGATGATTTTCCTCCGCTCTAATCCGTACTCTAACTGTTCCGGAAAACATAACATGAGTTGAGCCGTATGACGGGAAACTGTCACGTACGGTTCTGAGACGAGAAAGCGGGAGAAATCCCGCCTACTTAGTCGACAGATTTTTATTTGAGCGAACCGATGAACTGGAGCGTTGCGTTGATTGCGGTTGCGGAGTTGTCCGCGAAGCTAACGCCGCGGAGAAATTGGAGTTTGAGAAAAATACCAAAATGCATGGAAGGTAAAAAATAAGCCTGCATCAGCAGGCTTTATTAGTATTGTTTTTTGATGTTACTATTAATTTGTATTTATTATAACTGTCTGCGTATCTTCATCCCACTCAACATTCGCGCCGCTGGCTTCCGCAATAAACCGGAGCGGAACCAACGTCCTATCGTTATATATCATTGCCGGAACATCAAGATCGACAATATCTGCATTGACAAAAGCAATATCATTATCAATTTGAATCTCTATTCTAAAAAATCCCCTTGTTCCGGTCGCTCTCCT